>NZ_BAAHBM010000032.1:0-37984 GCF_054776675.1 Angustibacter aerolatus | reverse complement strand
GGCCATGCCGTCGGCCACCCGCGCCGCGTCGACGGCCACCACGGCGTCGAGCAGGGCGTCGCGCACCGCGGCCAGGTCGTCGGCCGTGTCGGCGGCGTCGTCGACCGCCACGCCGAGGCGCAGCGAGCCGCGCACGTCGACGTCGGCGGTGAGGTCGTGCAGCGCCGCCCGCACCAGCTGCTCGGCGAGCGCGTGCCGGGTCCAGACGTGGACGCCGAGGGTCACGTGCGCGCTCACGCCACCCAGCGCGGTCGCCGCGTGCAGGGTGCCGCGGGGCAGGTACAGGCAGTCGCCGGGCCGCAGCACGACGTCGAGCAGCGGCTCCTCGGCGGCAGCGGCCGCCACGGCCGCGCGCCGGTCGGTCCACGGCTGGTCGCGCAGGGGGGCGTCGAGCACCGGCGCGTGGATGCGCCACCGCTTCTCGCCCTCGACCTGCAGCACGAACACGTCGTGCACGTCGTAGTGGTCGTCGAAGCCGCGGTTCTGCGGCGGCGTGACGTAGGCGTTGGCCTGCACCGGGTGGCCGAGGTCGGCGGCCAGCTGCTGGGCGAACCGCACGATCGGTGGCCAGGTGCGGTGCAGCGCCTGCAGCACGAGGGTCGAGCCGCTCGCCAGCTGCTGCAGCACCTTGTCGTCGCTCAGCTGGTCGCCGATGCCGGCACCGATGCCGCCGCCGGAGGTGAACGACCGCTCGGGCAGCGTGTCGCCGTCCTTCGCCATCCGCACGAAGGGGGTGCGCAGCGCGCGCGCCGACGACAGCTCGTCGATCGCGTCGGCGTCGAGCAGGTCGGTGAACGGCGCGGGCAGCTCGTCGGCCCGGCTGAGCAGCGGCTCGCGCGACCAGACCCGCTGGGCGAAGTCCGCCGGGTCGATCGCGAGCAGCCGCTGCAGAGCCGGGAGGGCGGGCAGGTGCCCGCCCTCCCGGGGTGTCGCTGCTGCGGTCACGTCAGTTCGCGGACCCGTCCGCACCACCGTCGGCGCCGCCGTCCGCGCCGCCGTCGTGCTGACCGGGGGTGCCGCTGGCGCCGCCGTGGGCCGGGCCCTCGGCACCGGAGTCGGCGCCGCCGTCCGCGCCGCCGTCGTGCTGGCCCGGGGTGCCGCTCGCGCCGCCGTCCGCGGGGCCCTCGATCTCGTCGGCGGGGTCCGGGGTGTCGTAGGTCATCGTCGCCTCCAGTCGATGGCGCCGCGGGTCGGCGTCGTCACGGCGATCCTGCTGCGCCCGACGGTCGCGCGCCACCCCAGACCCGCGAGGGCCGGTCGGCTCAGGCGGGGGGCGTGCCGTCGTCCGGGCGCTGCTCGCGCAGCCGGCGCTCGCGCTCCTTGAGGTCGTCCTCCCACTGGCGCATGGTGCGCTCGTGCTCCTCGTCGACCGACTTCATCTGCCGCAGGAAGTCCGGGTCGTCGTCGGGGCCCCGCGGCGGCCGGGGCCGCTCGTACTCGGGGTAGCCGCTCGTGCGGGTCGACGGCCACGGCACGCGCGGCGCGGACGCCGTGCGCTCCGGGCGTCCCGCGACCAGCCAGGCGATGCCGCCGATCAGCGGCAGCACGATGATCAGCAGGATCCACGCCGGCTTCGGCAGGTTGCGCACGATCGAGCTGTCGGTCTGGATGCAGTCGATGAGGCAGAACACGAGCAGCGCGAGCTCGAGGAAGTACGGCAGCAGCCGGATCACGGTGGGGTCCCCCTGTCAGCGGTCTAGCGGCGCGAGGCGTACAGCGCCTCGACGTCGTCGGCGTAGTCGGCGAGCACCTTGGCCCGCTTCAGCTTCATCGACGGCGTCAGGTGGCCCGAGTCCTCGGTCCACGTGTCACCCAGGATGGCGAACCGCTTGATCTGCTCGGCGCTCGACACGGTCGCGTTCGCCCGATCGACGGAGTCCTGCACCGCCTTGCGCACCGCGGGGTCGTCGCGCAGGGACTCGGGCGTGCCCTCGCGGCCGTGGTCCTGCAGCCACAGCGCGAACGACTCGGGGTCGAGGGTGATGAGCGCGCCGACGTAGTTGCGCCCGTCGCCCACCACCATCGCCTGCGACACGATCGGGTTGGCCCGGATCACGTCCTCCAGCCCGGACGGCGCGACGTTCTTGCCGCCCGCGGTGACGATGATCTCCTTCGAGCGGCCGGTGATGGTGAGGAAGCCCTCGGCGTCCATCGACCCCAGGTCGCCGGTGTGGAACCAGCCGTCGGCGTCCTTCGCCTCGGCGGTGGCCTGCGGGTTGTTCCAGTACTCGCGGAAGACGTTGCCGCCGCGCACCAGCACCTCGCCGTCGGCCGCGACCTTCACCTCGAAGCCCGGCAGCGCCCGGCCGACGGTGCCGATGCGCAGGCCCGACCGCGCGTTGACCGTCGCGGCCGCGGTGGTCTCGGTGAGGCCGTAGCCCTCGAGCACGGTGACGCCGATGCCGCGGTAGAAGTGCGCGAGCCGGGCCCCGAGCGCCGAACCGCCGGACACCGCCCAGTCGGCGCGGCCGCCGAGCGCGGCGCGCAGCTTGCCGTAGACCAGCCGGTCGAACAGCGCGTGCTTCGCCTGCAGCCACGGGTTCGGGCGGCCGCGGTCGCGTGCGGTGCTCCAGGCGATCGCGGTGGCGCTCGCGGCCTCGAAGACCTTGCCGCGACCCTCGCTGGTGGCCTTGCGCCGCGCCGACTCGTAGACCTTCTCCAGCACCTGCGGGACGGCGAGCACGAACGTCGGCTGCACGACCTTGAGGTCCTTCACCAGCCGCGCGGTGTCGCTGTGCGCGAGCGTGCAGCCCTTCAGCAGCACCGCCACCTCGATGAGCCGGCCGAACACGTGCGCCAGCGGCAGGAAGAGCAGCGTGGACGCGTCGTCGCGCTCGAACAGCTCGGGCAGCAGCTGGATCGCGTTGGCGCTCTCCTCGAGGAAGTTGCCGTGGGTCAGCACGCAGCCCTTGGGCCGGCCCGTCGTCCCCGACGTGTAGATGAGGGTCGCGATGCTGTCGCGGCTCAGCCCGGCGGCGCGCTCGTCGAGCTGTTCGTCGGTGACGCCGTGCCCGGAGGCCTCCAGCCCGGCCAGGTCGACGTCGTCGGCGCCGGCGTCCTCGACGTGCCAGACGTGCTGCAGCCCGGGCAGCCCGTCGCGCGCCTGCTGCACCCGGCGGGCGTGGCCGGCGGACTCGACCACGACGCCGACCGCCTGCGAGTCGCTGAGGATCCAGCCCACCTGGTCGACCGACGAGGTCTCGTAGATGGGCACCGGCACGGCGCCGGCGGTCCACAGGGCGACGTCGACGAGCGTCCACTCGTAGCGCGTCTTCGACATGATGCCGACCCGGTCGCCGGGCCCGACCCCGGCGGCGACGAAGCCCTTCGCGAGCGCGCGCACCTGGTCGGCGAACGCCTTCGCCGCGACGTCCTCGAAGCCGCCCGGCACCCGGCGGCGCAGCAGGGTGCGGGACGGGTCGCGGTCGACGACGGCGCGCACGCCGTCCGCGATGCTGGCGGCCCGCCGGATCGTGTCGGTGCTGGAGGACGTGTGCTGGGTCACACGCCGAGCGTACGGCCCCGGGTGCCTGGCCTGCGACGTCCTCGCGGCGGTGGCGCGGACCGGCCGGTGTCGGGGGTTGGTGCGACCATGGGTCGGGTGAGTGACGACAAGCCGCGGTGGCGGCGCCCGGCGTTCCTGGCCCCGAGCGCCCTCGACAGCCTCGACGGCGACCCCGACCCGGCCGCCCTCGCCGAGGCCGCGCACTCCACGGCGTCCGCCATCGTCGCGGCCGGCCGCGGCGCCGACGACCCCGAGATCACCGCCCGCCTGGTGCGGCTGGTCGACGACCACGGCCTCGACACCATCGCCGACCTCTGGGCCGGCCGCCCGGCCCGCTCGCTGCCCGGTGCGCTCTGGCGGCTGTACGTCGTGCGCGAGTGGGTGCGCCGCGACGCGGTCGGCGCCTCGGTCGACTACCGCAGCGGCCAGCAGGTCGCCGAGGTGTCGGACGTCGTCGCCGGCGTCGCGCAGCCCCCCGGCCCCCAGGAGGTGCGCGAGCTCGCCGACGCCGTGCTCACCGGCGTCTACACCGGCGACCTCGACGTCGCCCTCGAGCGCTGCGCCGCCTTCTGCCGCGTCGTCGCCGCCGGCCGCGCCCTGCGCGCCGACGACGTCTCCGACCTCGAGGCCGGCGAGCTCACCCGCCGCGCCGCCTCCCTGCAGCACACCGCCGAGGACCTCGAGGCAGCCGCCCGAGCCTGGCGAGCCCGCGACCTCACGTGAACGAGCGCGCGCGAACGGGCCCAGCCGACCGTCGTCCGTCTGGACCGAGTGACCCTGGCCGACACGTCTTTCGTCGGTCGGGATCGGGAGGGAAGACGGACGTGAAGGGAGGCGGTTCGGGCCCGTTCGCCAAGAGGGAGAGCAGCCCAGCCGACCGTCGTCCGTCTGGACCGAGTGATCCTGGCCGACACGTCTTTCGTCGGTCGGGATCGGGCGGGAAGACGGATGTCGAGGGAGGCGGTTCGGGCTGCGCTCCCAGAAAAGTGAGCCGGGAATGTGCACGAACCCCCCTCGGTTGTGCACAATCGTGGTGTCCCCCCGGGGACACCCGGGCGTCGGGCTGCGGTAGCCCCGGGTCCCAAATTGAGCCGCTCCGAGCGGCCGCGCGCCGTGAGGCGCTCCCAGCCCGACGCCCACCCCTCGTCGCCCCCACCGCGCGGGCATGACGCACCACGGAACCGCTCACCACCTGCGCCCGCACCGACCGCTCACGGTCCGGCGGGTGCTGCACCTGGCTGCCCTCGTGCTGCTGGGCGTGCTGGGTGCCGGGCTCGGGGCTGCGTTGTCGCCGGCGGCGCACGCCGAGGTGGGGCCGCTGCGGGTCCAGGTGCACGTGCGTCCGTCGCTGCACCCTGGGGTGGCGGTGGCGCTGCCGCCCGTGGGGTCGGTGCGGTTCGACACGCACCTGTCCCCGGTCGAGGGCAGGGCGTCGATCGAGTCGGTCGACGTCGACGCGGCCCGCCGGGTGATCGACTCGCCGACGCAGCTCGACGAGCTGGCGCGCACGGCACCCGACACGCTGCGGACGACGGCCACGCGGGCGGCGCTGGGCATGCTGGGGTGCGCACTGCTGGGCGCCACGCTGCTGCTGGCCCTGGCCACGCGGGGCTGGCGGGGAGCGGTCGGCGGGCTGGCGCTCGGGGTGGGGCTGTCGGTGGTGACGGCGGGGCTGACGGCGCTGACGTTCGACCAGTCGGCGCTCGGGCAGCCGCGGTTCACCGGCCTGCTGAGCAGCGCGCCGTACATCCAGCGCCGCACGCAGACCCTCGCCGACCGCCTGCAGTCGTACCGGTCGGGGCTGGCGGACTTCGTGCAGTCGGCGACGACGCTGTACGCGGTGGGCGACCGGCTGAGCTCGCTCGACACCACCGAGACAGACGACGTCACGACGGTGCTGCACATCAGCGACCTGCACCTGAACCCGATCGGCTACGACCTGACGAGCCGGCTGGTCGACCAGTTCGGCGTCGACGCGGTGGTCGACACCGGCGACCTGAGCACGTGGGGGAGCAGCGCGGAGTCGGCGTTCGTGAACCGGATCGGGGGCCTGGGGGTGCCGTACGTCTTCGTGCGGGGCAACCACGACTCGGAGGGCATCGCCCGCGCGGTGGGCCGCCAGCGCGGGGCGGTGGTGCTCGACGGGCAGGTGCGCACGGTCGCCGGGCTGCGGTTCGCGGGCGTCGGCGACCCGCGCACGACGCCGAGCGAGGGGTCGGCCGACACGGTGGGCAAGGACGCGGTGGCCGAGTCGGCGGAGCGCCTCGGCCGCACCGTGCAGGCCTACGACCAGGTGCACCCCGAGGCGCCGGTCGAGGTCGCGCTGGTGCACGACCCGACGCGGCTGGCGGGGCTGGTCGGCCGGGTGCCGCTGGTGCTGGCCGGGCACCTGCACTCCCGGCGGGTCTCGGAGCAGGACGGCACGCGGGTGATGATCGAGGGCAGCACGGGTGGTGCCGGCCTCACGGCGAACGGCCTGCAGTCGCTGACCGACGGCGAGCCGGTGCCGCTGGAGGCCACGCTCCTGTATTTCCGCCGCGGCGGCCCGGACGCCGGACGCCTGCTGGCGTACGACTCGGTGACGGTCGGGGGGCTGGGCCTGACGTCGGTGAGCATCGACCGCACGACCGTGCCGGTCGACGCCGACCGTGCGCCGGGGGCACCGCCCACGCCGACCCCGACGACGTCGGAGCCGGCGCCGTCGAGCCCGGTGAGCCCGTCGAGCCCGGTGAGCCCGCTCAGCCAGCCGGCGACCGCGGCGGGTCGGACGTCGTCGCGCTCGGGTCGGCGAGCGGCGCGTCGTGCTCCTCGGCGTGCGTCTCGGCGTCGCGCTCGGCCGTGAACAGGGCCCGGCGTCCGGGGCCGATCCAGGCGCAGCGCGGGCAGGTGCCGTGCACGAACCGGCCCCGGTGGGCGGTCGTCGTGCTGGGGCGGTCCACCCGCCGATCATGCCGCAGCGGCACCCGTCGGTGTGGCTCGCCCCCGCCGACGGTCATGCTTTGGTCAAGTCGCTGTCGACGTCCGGCGGCTCGTCGTACGGTGTCGGTCGGGCTCGCGGCCGCGGGCCGAGCAGGGGTGCCGAGCAGGGGTGGAAGGGACAGCCCAGGTTGACGGACACCCACGACCCGCTGCGCGACGAGCACCTCGAGGACGAGATCGAGATGGTCGGTGACCTCGTCGTCGCCGCCACCGGCGCCACCGGCCCGCTCACCCAGGACCAGATCGACGCCGTGCTCGGCGTCTCCCCGCGCGACGCCGAGGACGGCTCCGAGGCCGGCGACGAGGACGCCGTGGGCTAGAGGTCGCGCCGGCGCAGCACGAGCGAGCCGACCAGCAGCGCCGCGGCCGTCAGCGCGGCGAGGTAGGCGAACCCCTGCAGGTGCGACAGGTGGATCGTCACGTCGTGCCCGGCGCCGGTCTCGTCGTACCTGACGTAGATCGTGTTCCCGCCGGGCAGCAGCACGGCCGCGAGGTTCTGCGAGACCAGCCAGCGGGTCCACCCGCGCTCGGTGCCCACGATGTTCACGATCGTCTCGACGAGCACGGTGTAGCCGAAGAGCACGCCGAGCAGGCCGCCGGTGTGTCGCACCAGCGTGGTCAGCCCCGCCGCGGCGAGCCCGGCCAGCACCACGAGCAGCAGCGTGCGCAGCTCGAGCCAGAGCAGCGGCGGCCAGACGCGTCGTCCGACGTCCCAGGTGCCGCGCAGCTGCACGGTGAGCGCACCGAGCCCGAGGGTGATCGCCTGCAGCAGCACGCCGATCGCCAGCGAGGCGAGGGCGACGGCGGTGTACCGCGTGGCGAGGAACCGCAGCCGTCGCGGCTCCCAGCTGAGCAGCGTCACCATCGCGCGGCTGGCCAGGTCAGCACCCATCGCCGTCCCGCCGACGAGCACCGCGAGCAGGGCGGCGCCGCCGCCGACCACCATCGCCACGTCGACGAGCGAGCCGGCGGTGAAGCGCGGGTCCTCGAACAGGTCGTCGGCGGTGGGGGCGTAGCAGGCGTCCGGATCCGTGCAGCTCGCGTCGGTGGCGTTCGCGGCCGCGATCTCCTGCGCCTGCCGCTGCGCCTCGGCCCGCGCGCCGGACGCGTCGGCCGAGTGCGTCGCGAACACGGCGACCATCGCGGCCACGACGGCGAGCACGCCGAGCAGCACGAGCAGCACCACCAGGCGGCGGTGGGCCAGCCGTCGCAGCTCGGACGCCAGCGGGCGCGCCCGCCCGGTCGCGGCGGCCGGGGGTCCGGAGACCAGCGTCTGCGTGCTCATGCGCCCAGCCCCTGTCCGCCGGTGATCTCCAGGTACGCGCTCTCGAGGTCGGTCGCGGCCGGCACCAGCTCGCGCAGCCACAGGTCACGGGCCCCGAGCAGCCGGGTCAGCTGCGCCGGGTCGTCGACCGGTCGCCCGGTGCCGCCCACCCGCAGGCGGCCGCGCCCGGCGTCCACGACGTCGTACCCGGCCTCCCGCAGCACGGCGGCCGCGACGTCCGGCGGGTCGACCGACAGCACCACCCCGGCCTGCTGGTGCGCGGCCAGCACCTCGTCGACCGGCCCCTGCACCAGGCAGCGTCCGCCGGCCATGATCGACACGCGGTCGCACACCTGCTGCACCTCCGACAGCAGGTGCGACGACAGGAAGACCGTCCGGCCCCCGGTGCCCAGCTCGCGCACGAGGTCGCGCATCTCCTTCATGCCGGCCGGGTCGAGGCCGTTGCTCGGCTCGTCGAGGATCAGCAGCCGCGGGTCCTTCAGCAGCGCCGCGGCGATGCCCAGCCGCTGCCGCATCCCGAGCGAGTAGCCCCGCACCCGCTCGTCGGCGCGGTCGCGCAGCCGCACCAGCTCGAGCACCTCCTCGACGCGTGTGCGCGGCACCCCGACGGACGTCGCGAGCAGCTGCAGCTGGGTGCGGCCCGCCATCCCGGGCAGGAAGTTCGGGTTCTCGACCAGCGCGCCGACGTGCCCCACGACGTCCGGCAGCCGGCTCGGGACGTCGTGCCCGAGGAGCTGCGCCGTCCCGCCGTCTGCCCGCGCCAGGCCCAGCAGCACCCGGATCGTCGTCGTCTTGCCCGACCCGTTCGGACCGAGGAACCCGTGCACGCCGCCCTGCTCGACGACCAGGTCGAGACCGGCCAGCGCCCGGTACGTCCCCCGTCGCCGGCGGTAGGTCTTGGTCAGCCCCCGCACCTCGATCGCTGCTGTCACGTGCCTCGAACCCCCCTGGTCGACGTCGGACGGCTCACTGTGGCAGAACGGGTGTGCACGGTCACGCACCCGAGACCCGTACGATCGCGTCCGTGCGCTTCCGACTCACGCCGCAGGACACCGGGTTCTACGACCTGTTCGCGACCTCCGCCAGCCATCTCGTCGACGGCAGCCGTCTGCTCACGCAGCTGCTCGGAGCCGCCGATCACGCCGGCCGCGAGAGCATCGCGCAGCAGCTGCGCGACGCCGAGCACGCCGCCGACGAGTCCACCCACGCGATCCTGCGCAAGGTGAACAGCTCGTTCATCACGCCGTTCGACCGCGAGGACATCTACGACCTGGCGTCGAACCTCGACGACTGCATGGACGAGATGGAGGCCGCGGCCGACCTGATCGTGCTCTACAAGATCGAGACCCTCCCCGACGGCGTCGCCGCCCAGGTCGAGGTGCTGGCCCGGATGGCCGAGCTCACCGCCGACGCGATGCCCCGGCTGCGGTCGATGAAGGACCTGTCGGAGTACTGGATCGAGATCAACCGGCTCGAGAACCAGGGCGACAAGGTCTACCGCCGGCTGCTGGCCGAGCTGTTCAACGGCGACCTCAAGGCCACCGCGATCATGAAGCTGAAGGAGGTCGTCGACGTCCTCGAGAGCGCCGCCGACGCCTTCGAGCAGGTCGCGCACACGGTCGAGAGCATCGCCGTCAAGGAGTCCTGACCGACCGTGGACCTCGTCCCGATCATCCTCGTCATCGCCCTGGCGATGGGCTTCAACTACACCAACGGCTTCCACGACTCGGCGAACGCGATCGCGACGTCGATCTCCACGCGGGCGCTGACGCCGCGGGTCGCGCTGGCCATGGCCGCCGCCGCGAACCTCGCCGGCGCGTTCTTCGGCCAGGGCGTGGCCGCCACCGTCGGCAAGGGCATCATCGACGCGCCCACCGGTTCGCGCGGCCTCACCATCTGCGCGGCCGCGCTGGTCGGCGCCATCGGCTGGAACCTCCTCACCTGGTGGCGCGGGCTGCCCTCGTCCTCCTCGCACGCCCTCATCGGCGGCCTCGGCGGCGCGGCGCTCGCGGCCGGTGCCGGCGTCAAGTGGAGCGGCATCCTCGAGAAGGTCGTCGTGCCGATGGTCCTCTCGCCGATCATCGGCCTGCTGCTCGGCTACCTCGTGATGGTCGCGATCCTCTGGCTGTTCCGGGGGGTGGCGCCGCACAAGCTGTCCCGCGGCTTCCGCACCGCGCAGACCGTCTCGGCCGCCGCGATGGCGTTCGGCCACGGCCTGCAGGACGCCTCGAAGACCGCCGGCGTCGTCGTCCTCGCCCTCACCGTGGGCGGCTTCGAGGACGGCGGCGACGACGGCGTGCCGTTCTGGGTGCTCGCCCTCTCGGCCGTCGTCATCAGCCTCGGCACCTACTCCGGCGGCTGGCGCATCATGCGCACCCTGGGCCGCCGCATCATCCACCTCGACCCCCCGCACGGCTTCGCCGCCGAGGCCAGCGCCGCCGCCGTCCTCTTCGTCGCCGGCCTCACCTTCCACGTGCCGGTCTCGACCACCCACGTCATCACCACCTCGATCATGGGCGTCGGCGCCACCAAGCGGATGTCGGCCGTGCGCTGGGGCGTCGCCAAGAACATCGTCGGCGCCTGGGTGCTCACCTTCCCCGGCGCCGCCGCCGTCGCCGCCCTCACCTTCCTCGTGCTCCACCTCGTCCTCCCCGGCGTCTGACCCCCACACCCCCTTTCCGCACGTCAGCCCGCTTTGCGCACCTCAGCCCGCTCGACGGGACTGCGTGAGCGGGCTGAGGTGCGCAAGGCCGGCCGTCGGCGGCAGCTGCACCGCCTGACCGGTGAAGGCACGACCGTCTGCACGTGAGCGCGCTCGCTCCAGCCGCTGCAGCACCCGGTGCGGGTGGTGCACGATCTCGGCGGTGCCCCAGCGCACCACCTCGACGCCGAGGGCCCGCAGACGGAGCTCGCGCTCGTGCTGCCGCTGCATGGCGCGCCGGACGTGCGCTGCGGTCTCGCCGGTGGGGGAGCCGGGGGCCAGGCCGGCCAGCAGCTTGCCCCGGCCGTCGGTCTCCACAGCGAGCGCGCACTCGTCGAGCCACCCGTCCACCCGAGCGACGAACCGCCCGTGCCGATCGAGCACGGTCACCTGCGGTGTCAGCAACGGGCCGCCCATCGCGGCGATCGTCGCGAACGAGTAGCTCTCCAGCCACGACTCGCGGCGACCGTCCAGCAGCGACGCGGCGGCGCGGCCACGTTCGGCGTACGGCCAGTTGTGCTGGCGGCTCAGCACGAGCTGCACCTCGTCGCTGCTGACGTCGCCGATGCGGAGAGCGCTGTCGACGAGAGCGACACCTTCGCCGAGTGGGAGGTGCCGCAGGCAGTCGGCGGCGGTGCGAGCGGGACCGGTCGTGCCGACAGTCCAGGTCCAGCCGTCGACCTCGACGCGGGCTCGGGCGGTCTCGGTCGCGGGCAGCGTGGCCACCTGCACGACCACGTGTCGATCGTGTCGAGCCGATCGGCGCAGGTCACCGCGCGTGATCCACGGCTGTACCGGGTGCTCGAGCGGCAGGCTCCAGCCACGGAGCGAGGCGGCCGTCACGTGGCTCGCGGAGGCGTCGTCGGCGCGGGCGCCGAGGACGGCGACGGCTCGCAGTGCGTGCTGCTCGGTCGCCGGACGTCGCGCGAAGGCGCTCGCCTCGGCGTAGGTGCCGCGGCACAAGGTGACCCAGTGCCCGGAGCGGGCGCGGTGGTCGGCTTGATGGCGGGTGAGGCCGTACTGCGTGGCCTCGGCGCGGGTGAAGACAGGTGGCAGGTGCGGATCCGTGTGCATGCTGCAACCGTGCCGCGTGGGCGGCCGGCGCTGCGTCCGTCGTCCACAGGTGCCGGACCCCGTACGCGCTTCAGCCCGCTCCGGACGATCCCTGGAGCGGGCTGAGGTGCGCAAACCGGGCTGACGCGCGGAAAAGGGGGTGCGGGGTCAGCCGAAGCGGCCGGAGATGTAGTCCTCGGTGGCGCGCTCGGTGGGGTTGCTGAAGATCTTCTGGGTGGCGTCCATCTCGATGAGGCGGCCGGGCTTGCCGGTGGCGGCGAGGTTGAAGAACGCGGTGCGGTCGCTGACGCGGGAGGCCTGCTGCATGTTGTGCGTGACGATCACGATGGTGAAGCGGTCCTTGAGCTGCGAGATCAGGTCCTCGATGGCGAGCGTCGAGATGGGGTCGAGGGCGGAGCAGGGCTCGTCCATGAGCAGCACCTGGGGCTCGACGGCGATGGCGCGGGCGATGCAGAGGCGCTGCTGCTGGCCGCCCGAGAGGCCGGCGCCGGGCTTGCTCAGCCGGTCCTTGACCTCGTTCCAGAGGTTGGCGCCGCGCAGCGAGCCCTCGACGGCGTCCTTCAGGCGGCTCTTGTCGCGCACGCCGTTCAGCCGCAGGCCGGCCGCGACGTTGTCGAAGATCGACATGGTCGGGAACGGGTTGGGGCGCTGGAAGACCATGCCGACGGTGCGGCGGACGGCGACCGGGTCGACCTCGCCGGCATAGAGGTCCTGGTCGTCGAGCGACACGTGGCCCTCGACGCGACCGCCGGGGATGACCTCGTGCATGCGGTTCAGCGTGCGGAGGAAGGTCGACTTGCCGCAGCCGGAGGGGCCGATGAAGGCGGTGACCGACCGCGGCTCGATGGTCATCGTGACGTCCTCGACGGCCTTGAAGCTGCCGTAGTAGACGTTGAGGTCCTTGACGTCGATGCGCTTGCCCACGGGGTTTCCTTACTTCGCCACGGAGCTGAAGCGCGCGACGAGGCGCCCCAGCAGGTTCAGGACCATGACCAGGAGCACGAGCGTGAGCGCCGCGGCCCACACCCGGTCGATCGCCGGCTGCAGGGCCTCGGTGCGGTCCTGGTTGATCATGGTCGGCAGGGCGGCCATGAAGCCGTCGAACAGGTTGGTGTTGATGGACTTCGAGTAGGGGCCGAGGATCAGCAGCGGCGCCGTCTCGCCCATGACGCGGGCCAGGCCGAGCAGCACACCGGTGATGATGCCGGAGAACGCGGTCGGCAGGACGATGCTCGCGATGGTCTTCCACTTCGGCACGCCGAGCGCGTACGACGCCTCGCGCAGCTCGTTCGGCACGAGCTTCAGCATCTCCTCGGTCGAGCGCACGATGACCGGGATCATCAGCAGCACCAGGGCGAGCGACACCGCGAAGCCCACGCGGTCGAAGCCGAGCACGCCGACCCACAGCGCGTAGACGAACAGCGCGGCGACGATCGACGGGATGCCGGTGAGGATGTCGACCATGAAGCTGACGGCCTTGGCGAGCTTGCCGCGGCCGTACTCGACGAGGTAGACGGCGGTCATCACGCCGATCGGGACGGCGATCACGGCCGTCACCAGCGCCTGCTCGAGGGTGCCGACGATGGCGTGGTAGGCGCCGCCGCCCACGCGACGCGAGGTGACGCCGCGCTGGCTGTTGGCCCACCAGTCGGCGCTGAGCAGCAGGTGGTAGCCCTTGCTCACGACGGTCCAGAGGATCCAGGCCAGCGGGATCAGCGCGACGACGAACGCCAGCGTCACCAGCACGGCCATCACGCTGGCCTTGAGGCTGCGGCCGGCGGACGGCTTCGACAGCGACTCGGACAGCCGGACGGGGGTGGGCTCCGGGGCGGTGGTGGTGGTCACTCGCTGAAGGCCTTCCTGCGCTCGATGACGACGCGCGCCGCGGCGTTCACGGCGAAGGTCAGGATGAACAGCACCAGGCCGGCGGCGATGAACGCGCCGGTCTTGCCGGGGCTGTCGAACTCGCTGGCGTTGTTCGCGATCCGCGACGCGAACGTCTCGCCGCCGTTGAACAGCGAGAAGGACCACGGCTTGGTGGCCGGGATGGTGCTGAGGATGATCGTGACGGCGATGGTCTCGCCGAGTGCCCGGCCGAGGCCGAGCATCGCCGCGGAGATGACGCCCGGGCGGCCGAAGGGCAGCACCGCGGTCGTGATCATCTCCCACTTGGTGGCGCCGAGGGCGATCGCGCCCTCCTTGTGCTGCGGCGGCGTCTGCGCGAAGACCTCGCGCGACAGGGCCGTGATGATCGGCAGGATCATGATCGACAGCACCAGGCTGATGAGCAGGATGGTGCCGGCGCTGATGCCGACGTCGCGCAGGAACGGCACGTGCTTGCCGACGGTGTTCTGGATCGGGTCCTGCACGTGCTCGTTGAAGCCGGAGCCGATGACGCGGGCGCCCCACAGCCCGTAGACGATCGACGGGACGGCGGCGAGCAGGTCGACCAGGTACGCGGCGGGGGCGGCGAGCCGGCGCGGCGCGTACTGCGTGATGAAGAGGGCGACGCCGATCGCCACCGGCACCGCGATGATCATCGCGATGACCGACGAGATGACCGTCACCCACAGCAGGTCGGCGATGCCGAACCTCAGCGGCGAGCTGTCGACGTCGAACACCCGCGAGGTCAGGAAGTTCGCGTCGTCGTCGGCGAGCGCCGGGATCGCGCGGTAGAGCAGGAAGGCCCCGACCAGCGTCACGAGGCCGATGACGATGATGCCCGAACCCGTTGCGGCGCCTGCGAACAGGCGGTCGCCGAGGCGCCCGGTCGAGGCGCGGTCGCCCGAGTCCTCGCCACCACCCAGGGTGTCGACGACGGACGCGCCGGTCACGCTCGACATGTCTCGTGCTCCTCGCTGCTCAGCCTGCTGCCGGTGTGCTGGCCGCGGATCGCCCTCCCCACGGCCGGTGGGGCCGTGAGGAGGGCGACGACGCGGGTGGTGCGGTTCAGCTGATGGCGTCGATGGCCGTGTTCACCTTGGTCTGCACCTCGGCGGGCAGCGGCGCGTAGCCGAGCTCCTCGAGGCCGCTCTGCACGTCGCTGCTCGCGAAGTGCTTGAGGAAGGCCTTCTCGAGCGAGGTCTTGGCCGGGTCGAGGCCCTTGCTGCAGACGATCTCGTAGGTCACGAGGACGATCGGGTAGGTGCCGGCGTCCTTCGTGGTGTAGTCGAGCTTGAGGCGCAGGTCGTTGCCCTCGCCGTCCGGCTTGGCCGCGGTGACGGCCTTGCCGGCGGTCTCGCCGGTCAGCTCGACGGCGCCGCCGCCGTTGTCGACCTTCGCGACGCCGAGCTTGTTGTCCTTCGCGTACGACCACTCGACGTACGTGATGGCGCCCTCGGTCGACTTCACCGCGTCGGAGACGCCGGCCGACTTCTCGCGACCCTCGCCGACGCCGCCGCCGAAGGCCTTGCCCGGCTCGATGGTCCAGTCGCTGGGGGCCGCGCCGGCCAGGTACTTCTCGAAGTTCTCCGTGGTGCCCGACTCGTCGGACCGGTAGAACACCTTGATGGCGGTGCTCGGCAGCTTCGCGTCGCCGTTGAGCTTCGCGATGGCCGGGTCGTTCCAGGTCTTCACCTTGCCGGTGAAGATCTGCGCGATGACGGACGGCGTCAGGGTGACGGCGTCGACACCGGGCACGTTGTACGACACGGCGATGGGGCCGGCCACCATGGGCAGGTTCCAGGCCGGGTTGCCGGCGCACCGCTTGGCGGCGGCGTCGACCTCGCCCGCGTCGGCCTTCAGGGCCGAGTCGCTGCCGGCGAAGTCGACCTGACCGCCGGTGAACTGCTTGACGCCCGCACCGGAACCGGTCGGGTTGTAGTTGACGGTCGCGTCGGCGCAGGTGTCGCTGAACGAGGAGATGACCTCCTCGATCGCGTTCTTCTGGGCGGACGAGCCCTCGGCGTTCAGCGTGCCCGAGCAGTCGCTCGAGCTGCTCGAGGAGCTGCCGGAGCCTGCGGTCGTGTTGTCGTCCGAGCCGCACGCCGTGAGGGCGAGCGCGCCCAGCAGGGCAACGCCCGTGAGGCGTCCCAGCCGCTTCATGGTCACTGTCTTGTGTCTCCCGTGCAGGGTCCCGACGGCGCGGTCGCACCGTCTCCGACGACGCTAGGGAGCGCGGATGACTCGCCGGGAGGGCACGGGTGAACGGGCGGTGAACGAGACCGGTCCGTTCCCGGGCCGACCGGCTGCGGGACGGCGACCTGCAGGTGAACGGTCCGACTTGGGACCTTTTCGATGAGTTCCGGCGGCGACCGCGGTCAGTGCTGCGTGACCGACGAACCGTTCGACCTGCACCCCGCCGCTGCCGCGGTCGCGACCCTCGTGGCCGCCGTCCGGGGCGACGCGCTCGGCGACCGCACCCCCTGCCGCGACTACCTGCTCGGCGACGAGCTCGACCACCTCTCGTCGCTGACCTACGCCTTCGCGGCGATGGGCGACAAGACCTTCGACACCCCGGCCGCCCAGGCACGGCTGCAGCGGGAGGGGGCCGGCACGGTGGGGCGGCGCGAGCGGCTGCCGGCGGACTGGCGCGACGATCTCCCCCGCCGGCTGCACGCGCTCGCGGAAGCCTGGGCCGCGCCGTCCGCCTGGGAGGGCACGACGTCGCCGGGCGGCTTCACCATGCCGGCGGCCCAGTGCGCGCGGGTGGCGCTCGGCGAGATCTGCGTGCACGGCTGGGACGTCGCGCGGGCCACCGGGCTGCCGTTCGAGCTCGACCCCGCCACGGCGGCCGTGCTGCGCGCCTACTTCGAGGACGCCGCGCCCGTGCTCAGCACCGGCGGCGCGGGCTTCGACCCGCCGGTCACCGTCCCCGCGGGGGCCAGCGACCTCGAGGTGGCCGTCGCGCTCAGCGGCCGCGACCCCGCCTGGACGCCCTGACCCGGGCCCGCGGCGGCGCACGGGTCAGGCCAGCCCGTGCCGCTCGACGGCCACGACCTGCGCCGCCGCGCCGCGGCCGTGCACGTGCGCGACCAGCGCCTCGCCCTTGACCAGGCCGAGCTTCGCCGACTCGCGCAGCCGGTCGGCGACGCGCGTGTCGCGCGCCCGGTCGCCGAGCGCGGCGACGAACGCCGGCAGCACCGGCCGGTGCGAGCAGACGGCGGCCGGCTCGCCGCGCTCGAGCAGCCGCTCGACCGTCTGCGACGCGCGGTGCGGGTGGGCGGCGTGGCCCTCCTCGCTGAGCGCGCGCCGCAGGCGCAGCCGGGTGCCGGTGGTGGTGGCGTACGGCGCGACCGTGCCGGCGCAGCGCACCGACGACGAGCTGACCACCCGGGTGAAGGCGTAGGCACCGAGCAGCGGCACGAGGTCGTCGGCTCGGCGCAGGCCGCGCTCGTCGAGCGGTCGCCGGTCGTCGGCGTGCTTCCAGGCCTTGCGCGGCACCGACGTCGCGTGCCGCACGACGGCCAGCGGCCAGGTCTCGAGCCGGTCGACCTCGGCCAGCGACGCCAGGGCCCGCAGCTGCTGCAGGTCGCGGCGGTAGTCGAGCAGCGCCCCGGCCTCGTGCGGCGGCAGCCAGCGCACCTCGTCGACCTCGTGCACCAGGTCGGCCTCCTGCTGCAGCACCTGCGCGGCCCAGTAGCGCACCACCTTGTGCCGGGTGCCGGCCGCGCCGCCCACGTCGTACGACGCGTCGGGCAGCGGCACCCCGAGCACGACGCGCAGCCCGGTCTCCTCCAGGCACTCGCGCACGGCAGCCGCCGTCCACGGCTCGCCGTCGTCGAGCTTGCCCTTCGGCCACGACCAGTCGTCGTACTTGGGCCGGTGCACCACCGCCACCTCGATGCCGTCGCCCGCACGACGCCACGGCAGCACCCCCGCCGCACGCACGGTGCACGAGCCGCGGGTGGCGGCGCGGGACGTCACCGCCTGCGGGCCTTGCGCCGCATGCGCTGGCGCTGCTCGGCCGTGTGCTGCTGCAGGTCGAGCAGCGGCGCGCCGTCGGCGTCGAGGTGGTGGCGGGTCCAGCTGCCGTCGGCGCCGAGGTGGAACGAGGAGGTGCCGTCGTCCATCGCGGTGGCGAGCAGCCCCTGCAGCTCGGCGACGTGGCCGCGGTCGAGGATCGGCGTCAGCGCCTCGACGCGGCGGTCGAGGTTGCGGTGCATCATGTCGGCGCTGCCGATCCAGCAGATGGGCTCGCCGCCGTTGCCGAAGAGGAACACCCGAGAGTGCTCGAGGAACCGGCCGAGCACGCTGCGCACCCGGATGGTCTCCGACAGCCCGGGCACGCCCGGCCGGATCGCGCAGATGCCGCGCACCACGACGTCGATCGGCACCCCGGCCTGCGAGGCGCGGTACAGCGCGTCGATCAGCGCCTCGTCGACGATGGAGTTGACCTTGATGGCGATGGACGCCGGACGGCCGGCGCGCGCGTGCTCGGTCTCGGCCTCGATCTGCTCGATCAGCCCGGCGCGCAGCGACCGCGGCGCCACGAGCAGCCGCTTGAACCGGGTGCGGGGGGCGTAGCCGGACAGCTGGTTGAACAGCCGGGTGAGGTCCTCGCCGATGACCGGGTCGGTGGTGAGCAGCCCGAGGTCCTCGTAGAGCCGCGCGGTCTTCGGGTTGTAGTTGCCGGTGCCGACGTGGCAGTAGCGACGCAGGCCGTCGGCCTCCTGCCGCACCACGAGCGACAGCTTGGCGTGGGTCTTCAGGCCGACGATGCCGTAGACGACGTGCACGCCGGACTGCTCGAGCTTGCGGGCCCAGGTGATGTTGGCCTGCTCGTCGAAGCGCGCCTTGATCTCGACGATCGCCAGCACCTGCTTGCCCGCCTCGGCGGCGTCGATCAGGGCGTCGACGATGGGGGAGTCGCCGCTGGTGCGGTAGAGCGTCTGCTTGATCGCGAGCACCCGCGGGTCGTTCGCCGCCTGCTCGAGGAACGCCTGCACCGACGTCGAGAACGAGTCGTACGGGTGGTGCAGCAGGATGTCGCGGGCCCGCATGGCGGCCAGGATGTCGCCCGGCTTGCTGGTCTCGACGCCCTCGGTGAGGTCGCGGTGGGTGCCGGTGAAGAACGGCGGGAACCGCAGCTCGCTGCGCTCGAGGTCGGCGACGAGGTTGAGGCCGCGCAGGTCCAGCGGCGCGGGCAGCTTGTAGACCTCGCTGTCGACCACGCCGAGCTCGCGCACCAGCAGGTCGAGCACGTGGTCGTCGACGTCCTCGTCGACCTCGAGCCGCACCGGCGGCCCGAACCGCCGCCGCATGAGCTCCTTCTCGAGCGCCTGCAGGAGGTTCTCGGCGTCGTCCTCCTCGACCTCGAGGTCCTCGTTGCGGGTGACCCGGAAGCTGTGCGACGCCAGCACGTCCATGCCCGGGAAGAGCTGGTCGAGGTGCGCGGCGATGATGTCCTCGAGGGGCACGAAGCGCGACTTGTACGGGTCGGCGTGGGCCGGCTCGACGGCGGCCGCGCCGGCCGCGGTCTCCTCGACGGCGATGAACCGCGGCAGCAGCGGCGGCACCTTGACGCGGGCGAAGTGCTCCTTCTGCGTCTTGGTGTTGCGGATGACGACCGCGAGGTTCAGCGACAGGCCCGAGATGTAGGGGAACGGGTGGGCCGGGTCGACCGCCAGCGGCGTGAGCACCGGGAAGACCTGGTCGCGGAACATCTCGTGCAGCCGGTCCTGCTCGTGCTGGGCCAGCTCGTCCCACCGCACGACGGTGATGCCCTCGCTGGCGAGCAGCGGGCGCACGGCGTCCTGGAACACCCGGGCGTGCCGGTCGGAGAGCTCGTGCGCGAGCGCGCCGATGGCCTCGAGCTGCTCGCGCGGCTGCAGGCCGGACGCCGTGCGCACCGCCATGCCGGTGGCGATGCGGCGCTTCAGCCCGGCGACGCGGACCATGAAGAACTCGTCGAGGTTGCTGGCGAAGATGGCCAGGAAGCGCGCGCGCTCGAGCAGCGGCAGCGTGTCGTCCTCGGCCAGCTGCAGCACCCGCTGGTTGAACTGCAGCCAGCTGGTCTCGCGGTCGAGGAACCGCTCGCCGCCGTCGAGCTCGACCTGCTCCTCGTGCTCCACGCTCGTCATGCCGCTCATCGTGTCACCGGCAGATGAACCCCGGTAGTCGGACCGGGTGCCTGTGGACGAACGCAGGTCAGGTCGGTCCGACCTGCACGTCCACCGCCCACGGGCCGAAGCCCAGCCGCTCGTAGGTGCGCACCGCCGCGACGTTGTCGCCGTCGACGTACAGCGTGACCTCGCCGAGCCCGCGGTCGGCGAGGTGGCGCAGGCCGGCGACCACCAGCGCGCGGCCCAGGCCCCTTGCCTGGTGCTCGGGCGCGACGGCGACGACGTACACCTCGCCGAGGGGGTCGCGTCGTCCGGCCTCGGGCGGGTGCACCTTCGTCCAGTGGAAGCCGGCCAGCGCGCCGTCCGGGGCGTCGAGCAGCAGGAAGCCGGCGGCGTCGAACCAGGGTTCGGCCAGTCGCGCGCGCAGGTCGTCGAGGGTCCAGCCGCCCTGCTCGGGGTGGTGCGCGAACGCCGCCGCGTTCACCGCGAGCCACGCCTCGTCGTCGACGCCGGGCCGGAACGCGCGCAGCACGAAGCCCTCCGGCAGCGGCGCCTCGGGCAGGTCGGTGAGCGGACGCCGCAGCTGCAGCAGCTCGCGGTGCACGACCCAGCCGAGGGCGTCGGTCAGGGCCCTGGCGCCCTCGAGCCGGCCGTGCGACCAGACCCGCAGCCCCGACGCACCGGCGGTCTCCTGCAGCCGGTGCGCGAGCAGCGTGCCCACGCCGGCGCGGCGGTGCGCGGGGTGCACGACGAGCTCGGCGGACGCCGGACCGGGGCCGTCGCCGGGGTCGAGCTGCCCGTAGCCGAGCAGCTCGTCGCCGTCGCCGAGCACCAGCAGGTGGCGGACGCCCGCCGCCCCGTGCACGGCGTGCAGCATCGCGTCCTCGCTCAGCGGGTGCACGCCGTCGGCCTCGGTGGCAGCGTCGACCAGGGCGCTCACGGCGGTGAGGTCGGTCTGGCCGAGGGTGGTCAGCAGCTCGGTCCGCGGCGTCGGCACCGCCCCAACGTAGCCGGGCGGTGACGGTGCGACGACGGGCGGTCGGACGTGTTCGAATCGGGACGATCGGGGTCTGTCGGGCTGTCGGTGCGGGCCGCTAGGTTCCTGACTGCCCGGTCCCGCGCCGGGCGCACCCGAGCCGATCGCCCGAGGAGCCCCGCATGTCCCGACGTCCCACCCGACGCCGACCGCTGACCCGCGCCACCGCCGTCGTGGGTCTCGCCGCGCTCGCCGTCGCCCTGCCCACCGGCAGCGCGCTGGCGGGCGGTCGCCACGGCGGCCACGGCCACGGCGGTGGTCACGGTGGTCACGGTGGTCACGGCCACCAGCAGCGCACCACCGACATCCAGCTGCTGTCGTTCAACGACCTGCACGGCAACCTCGAGCCGCCGAGCGGCTCCAGCGGCCGGCTGACCACCGGCTACACGGAGTCGACGACGACGCCGTACGCCGCCGTCCCCACCACCGTGAACGCCGGTGGCACGGAGTACCTCGCCACGCACCTGCAGCAGGCACGCAAGGGGCACCGCGACACGGTCACCGCCGCCGCCGGCGATCTCGTCGGTGCGAGCCCGCTGCTGTCGGCCGCCTTCCACGACGAGCCCACCGTCGAGGCGATGAACGCGCTCGGCCTCGACGTCACCTCCGTCGGCAACCACGAGTTCGACGAGGGGTACAAGGAGATCCAGCGCCTCGCCCGCGGCGGCTGCATCGACGACGGCGACGGCGCCGCGAACCAGAACTCGTGCGCCGACCACACCTTCCGCGGCGCGCGCTACCCGATCCTCGCGGCGAACGTGAAGTACGCGGGCACGAACAAGACCATCCTGCCGCCGTACTGGATCAAGACGTTCAAGGACGGCGCGAAGATCGGGTTCATCGGCATGACGCTGAAGGACACCCCGAGCATCGTCACCAAGTCGGGCATCGAGGGCCTGCAGTTCACCGACGAGGCGCAGACGGCGAACGCGCTCGTCCCCGTGCTGAAGCGCCAGGGCGTCAAGGCCATCGTGGTGCTCGTGCACCAGGGCGGCGACCCCGCCACCACGACCTACACCGCCGAGCACGGCACCTACCAGGTCGCGCCGCCGTACGACGCGACCTGCTCGACCGAGACGAAGCAGGGCGTGAAGGGCGCGCAGCTCGAGAGCGACAGCGCGATCCTCGACATCACCCGCCGCCTCGACCCGCAGATCGACATGGTCGTGAGCGGCCACACCCACCAGCCGTACGTCTGCTCGCAGGCCGACAGCAAGGGCCGCCAGCGGCTCATCACCAGCGCCTCGTCGTTCGGCCGGCTCTACACCGAGACGAACCTCACCTACGACCTGCGCAAGGGCGACATCGTCCGCTCGTCGGTCGAGGGCACCAACGTGGTGGTCTCGCGCGACGTGGCGGCCGACCCGAGGCAGTCGTCGATCATCTCGACGTACAAGCGGCTCGTGCAGCCGATCCAGGACCGCGTGCTCGGCCAGGTGGCCGGTGCCGCCGTGCTGCCCAAGCCGACCAGCACCGACCCCGACTCGACGCTCGGCCGCCTCATCGCCGACGCCCAGCTCGCCGACCCGAGCGTCGCCGGCGGCGGCACCCCGCAGATCGCGTTCATGAACCCCGGCGGCATCCGGGGTGACCTGACGCCGGGCGCGAACGGCGACGTCACGTACGGGCAGGCGTTCGCCATCCAGCCGTTCAGCAACTACCTGGTGTCGATGGACCTCAAGGGGTCCGACGTCCTGGCCCTGCTCGAGCAGCAGTTCGCGGACGCGAACGCCGGGTCCAACAGCAAGGTGCTGCAGGTGAGCGACGGGTTCACCTACACCTACAGCGCGTCGGCGCCGGCCGGCTCCAAGGTCGTCGCCGGCTCGGTGAAGCTGCACGGCACGCCCATCGACCCGGCCGCGACGTACCGGGTGGTCGCGAACAACTTCCTGTCCGACGGCGGCGACAACTTCGCGGCCTTCACCAACGGGACGAACAAGATCGTCGGCGGCATCGACATCGACGGGTTCGCGGCGTACCTGAGCAGCCACTCGCCGTACACCCCGGTCGCCACCGACCGGATCACCACCGCCCCCTGACCGGGGCCGAGCACGACGGCGGCCGCCGTCCCCTGCGGGGGGCGGCGGCCGCTGCGCGTTCGTGCCGGACGGCGCCGGCGCGGTCCGGCTACGAGGTGCGCTGGCTCTCGCGGGCGCCGACACCCTCGCGGCCGGGCGCCACGAAGCGGTAGCCGACGTTGCGCACGGTGCCGATCTGCTGCTCGAACTCCGCGCCGAGCTTGGCGCGCAGCCGCCGCACGTGGACGTCGACGGTGCGGGTGCCGCCGTAGTAGTCGTAGCCCCAGACCTCCTGCAGCAGCTGGGCGCGGGTGAAGACCCGGCCGGGGTGCTGCGCGAGGAACTTCAGCAGCTCGAACTCCTTGTAGGTGAGGTCGAGCGAGCGGCCGCGCACCCGCGCCGAGTAGCTCGCCTCGTCGATCACCACGTCACCGGCGCGGATCTCCGGCGCCAGGGTGTCGTCGTCGTCCTCGGCGATGAGCGAGCGGCCGATGGCGAGCCGCACGCGTGCCTCGACCTCGGCCGGGCCGGCGGTCACCAGCAGCACGTCGTCGACGCCCCACTCGGCGGTGACGGCGGCCAGCCCGCCCTCGGTGACCACGAGCAGCAGCGGGGCCGAGACGCCGGTGGTGCGCAGCAGCCGGCACAGCGAGCGGGCCGGCGCCAGGTCGCGGCGGCCGTCGACGAGCACGACGTCGGTGGGTGGGGTCTCGACCAGCGCGGAGGCCTCGGCCGGCAGCACCCGCACGTGGTGACCGAGCAGGCCGAGCGCCGGCAGCACCTCCGAGCTGGGGGTGAGGTCGTTGGTGAGCAGCAGCAGTCGCGCCACGTCAGGGCCCTCCTCTTCGTGCGGCGGAGGACGGTCACCGGCTCGCGGCAGCCGACCTCCAGGATCGGGCCGCGTCGACCGAGTGCTGCGAGGATAGCCCCGCAGGTGTCCGCTGCGTGAGCGTCTGGTCCACTGGGTGAGACGCCGCGTTCACGCGACGGTCATCTGCGCGACGGCTGGACGACCGGGCGCACGAGCGGGTGGAGGCGGCGTGGCAGAGGTGACGGTGCGGTTCTGGGCCGCGGCGCGAGCGGCTGCGGGCACCGACCGGTGCACCGAGCAGGCGGACTCCACCGCGGTGCTCGTCGAGCGGCTGCAGACGCGCGGCCCCGAGCTCACCGCCGTGCTGGCCCGCAGCTCGCTGCTCGTCGACGGCCTCGCCGCCCGGGGCGACGTGCCGCTGCACGACGGACAGGTCGTCGAGGTGCTCCCGCCCTTCGCCGGCGGCTGACCCCGCCTGGCCGCACCCACCACCTGCGCCCCCGCACCTGGCAGCCGTGCCGAGATGCGAGTCGTGGTTGCACAGGCGCCGCCGCGAGCAACCACGACTCGCACCTCGGCAGGGGGAGGGGCGACGGAGGCCGGCCCGCCGAGCTGCCACCTCCGGGGCGCCACGGGGCCGCTTCGACCCCGAGAAGTGGCAGCTCGGCGGCGAGGGTGGCGGGGTGATGAAACGTGGGCGGCACGAGGAGCGGCGACGACCGGGGCCTGGGCCGGGCGCGACTAGGCTGTGCCGGTGCCCGAGACCGCCGACCCCGAGCTGGTCGTGCCGCCGGACGCCGTGGTGCTGCCGAGCCGGCGCGCGACGTGGACGTCGACCGGGCTGACCGCGGCGCTCGCGGCGCTGCTCACCGCCACCGCGTACGTCGGCGCCTGGCCGCTCGCCGCGGTGTGCGCGCTCGGGGCGGCCGCGATGGCGTGGGGGTGGCCGGTGCTGCTGGCGCTGCCGTCGCCGCGCGGCACCACCTCTGTGGTCGCCGGGGGCGGGGTGCTGGCCGCGGTGGCGGTGGCGCTGACCACCGAGGAGCCGCTGCTGCGCTGGCTGTCGCTCGCGCTGGCGGTGTCGGTCGTCGGGGAGTTCGTGCACCAGCTGGCCCGCCGCGACGCGCGGCCGCGGATGGTCGAGTCGGTGACCGGGTCGGTCGCGGGCCTGGTGCTCGTGTCGTCGCTCGCGGCCGTCGTGGCGCTGCCGCGCTCGCCGGTGGGCGGCGGCGGGGTGCTGGTCTGGGCGGTGCCGGTCGCGCTGGCCCTGGTGCCGCTGGCGCTGCCGCTGCCGGGCCGCGTCGCGATGCCGCTCGGCGTCCTCGTCGGCCTGGTCGCCGGCGGCCAGCTCGGCGGGCTTCAGCACGACGGGCACGTCCTGGCCGGGCTGGTCGCGGGGGGGGTGTCCGCCGGCGTCGTGCTGCTGCTGCACCGCCTGCTCGCGGTGCTGCCGCCCGCTGCCGGCTCGCTGGCCGGGCGCGTCGCGCTCGCCGTGGCGCCGTTGGCCGGCAGCGGCATGGTCGCCTACGTCGCCGTCCGGTTGCTGGCCCGGTGAGCGCCCCCGCCCGCGTGCTGGTGGTCTGCACCGGCAACGTCTGCCGCTCGCCCCTGGTCGAGCGCCTGCTGCGCCAGCGGCTCGGCACCGACGCGGTCGACGTCTCGTCGGCCGGCACCCAGGCCCTCGTCGGCGAGCCGATGACCGACCCGGCGGCCGCCGAGCTGGCCGCGCTCGGCGGTGACCCGGACGGCGCATCGGCCCGACAGCTCACGGCCGCCCTGCTCGACGTCGACCTCGTGGTGACCGCGACCCGCGAGCACCGGCGGCAGGTGGTGCAGCTGCAGCCACGGGCACTGCGCCGCACGTTCACCCTGCGGGAGCTGGCCCGGCTGCTCGACGGGGCCGAGGAGGTGCTCGGCGACGACGTCGCCGAGCGGCTGCGGGCGCTGCCACAGCTGGCGGCGTCGCGGCGGGCCGTCGCCGCCCCGGCGTCCGACGCCGACGACGTGAGCGACCCCTACGGGCGCGGACCCGGTGACTACCGCCGCACGACCTCGCAGGTGGTGCCCGCCGTCGAGCTGCTGACGCGGCTGCTCACGGGCGAGCCAGCGACCGCCTGAACGCCAGCGCCTCGTCGTACGTCGGCAGCAGGCCCTGCTGCTCGGCCTCGCGCAGGCTCGGCGCGGCGGTGTCCTTCGGGCTCAGCAGCGGCTCGATCGGCGACCCGTCGCGGCCGGTGGTCGGCCAGTCGATCGCCAGGTCGGGGTCGAGCGGGCTGATGCCGTGCTCGCGGCCGGGGGCGTACGGCGCCGAGCAGAGGTAGGTGACCGTCGAGCCGTCCTGCAGCGAGACGAACGCGTGGCCCAGGCCCTCCGAGAGGTAGACCGCCGCGCGCTCGGTGTCGTCGAGCAGCACCGTCTCGACCTGCCCGAACGTGGGCGACCCGACCCGGATGTCGACCACGACGTCGAGCACCGCGCCGACCGGGCAGGTGACGTACTTGGCCTGGCTGGGCGGCAGCTGCGCGAAGTGGACGCCGCGCACGACCCCCGCCGCCGACACCGACAGGTTCGCCTGGCGCAGGTCCAGCGGGTGCCCGACGGTCTGCTCGAACGCGCTGCCGGCGAACCACTCGAGGAACACCCCGCGGTCGTCGGCGTGCTGCCGCGGCACGATCTTCCAGGCGCCCTCGATGCTCAACGGGGTGATGTCCACGCGTGGGAGACTATCGGCCGTGACCCCGACCCCCTCGCTCCCGAGCACGACGTGGCTGGTCACCGGCGGGCGCGGCATGCTCGGCACCGACCTCGTGACCGCCCTGCAGCGCGCCGGCGCGAGCGTGCGGGCGGTGGGCAGCGCCGAGCTCGACGTGCGCGACGCCGACGCCTGCCGCCGGGCCGCCGAGGGCGTCGACGTCGTGGTGAACTGCGCCGCCTGGACCGCCGTCGACGACGCCGAGACCGCCGAGCCCGCGGCCGCCCAGGTGAACGCGACGGGCGCCGAGCACCTGGCGGTGGCCGCGCGCGAGGCCGGCGCCCGGCTGGTGCAGGTCTCGACCGACTACGTGTTCGACGGCCGGGCCACCAGCCCCTACGCCGAGGACGCGCCGGTGGCGCCGCAGTCCGCGTACGGCCGCACGAAGGCCGACGGCGAGCGGCTGGCGGTGGGTGCGCACACCGACACGCTCGTCGTCCGCACCGCCTGGCTGTACGGCGCGCACGGCCGCTGCTTCCCGCGCACCATCGCCGGCGCCCTCGACCAGCGCGACACCCTCGACGTCGTCGACGACCAGGTCGGCCAGCCCACCTGGACGGCCGACGTCGCCGACCTCGTGCTGCGGCTCGTCGCGGCCGACGCCCCCGCCGGGGCCTACCACGCGACGTCGAGCGGTCAGGTGTCGTGGCACGGCTTCGCGCAGGCCGTGGCCGAGGAGGCCGGCACCGACCCGGCGCGGGTGCGCCCCACGACGTCCGCCGCGTTCGTGCGCCCCGCGCCCCGACCGGCGTACTCGGTGCTCGGCCACGACGCGCTGCGGCGCCTGGGGATCGAGCCGATCGGCGACTGGCGCGAGCGCTTCGCCGTCGCCGCCCCGAGCGTGCTCGGCCGCTAGCGCCCCTGGGCCAGCAGCCCGAGCAGGTACTCGCCGTAGCCGGACTTCGCGAGCGCCTCGGCGCGAGCGCGCAGGCCGTCGTCGCTCAGGAACCCGGCGCGCCAGGCGACCTCCTCGGGGCAGCCGATCTTCAGGCCCTGCCGCGCCTCGACGACGCGGACGAACTCGCCCGCGGCCATCAGCGAGTCGAACGTGCCGGTGTCGAGCCACGCGGTGCCGCGCGGCAGCACCTCGACCTGCAGGCGGCCGGCGTCGAGGTAGGCGCGGTTGACGTCGGTGATCTCGTACTCGCCGCGCGGCGAGGGCTCGAGGTCGCGCGCGATGGCCAGCACGTCGTTGTCGTAGAAGTACAGACCGGGGACGGCGAACGAGCTGCGCGGGTGCTCCGGCTTCTCCTCCAGCGAGACCGCGCGGCCCTCGGCGTCGAACTCGACGACGCCGTACGCCGTCGGGTCGGCCACCTGGTAGGCGAAGACGAGGCCGCCCTCGAGGTCGGTGTGCCGGCGCAGCCGGGTGCCGAGGCCGGGGCCGTAGAAGATGTTGTCGCCCAGCACCAGCGCCACCGAGTCGGAGCCGACGAACTCGGCACCGATGACGAACGCCTGCGCCAGGCCGTTCGGCTCGGGCTGCTGCGCGTAGGCGATGGAGATGCCGAACTGGCTGCCGTCGCCCAGCAGCCGCTCGAACTGCGGCGCGTCGTGCGGCGTGGTGATGACCAGCACGTCGCGGATGCCGGCCAGCACCAGCATCGACAGCGGGTAGTAGACCATCGGCTTGTCGTAGACGGGCACCAGCTGCTTGCTCGTGCCCAATGTGATCGGATGCAAGCGCGTGCCTGATCCGCCTGCCAGAATGATCCCGCGCATCCGCGCACGATATCGGCGCTGGGCACTGGTGGAGGAACGTCGCATGAGGCTGCTCGTCACGGGAGGGGCCGGCTTCATCGGCTCGAACTACGTCCGCCACGCGGCGTCCGGTGACTACGAGGGCCTGCGCGACGCCGAGATCGTGGTGCTCGACAAGCTCACCTACGCCGGTGTGAAGGAGAACCTCGACCCGGTCGCCGACCGCGTCGAGCTCGTCGTCGGCGACATCTGCGACGCCGAGCTGGTGGGCGAGCTGATGCAGCGGGTCGACCAGGTCGTGCACTTCGCCGCCGAGTCGCACGTCGACCGCTCGATCGACGGCGCGGCCGACTTCGTCATGACGAACGTCGTCGGCACGCAGACCCTGCTCGACGCGGCGCTGCGGCACGGCGTCGACCGCTTCGTGCACGTGTCGACCGACGAGGTGTACGGCTCCATCGACGAGGGGTCGTGGACCGAGGACCGCCCGCTCGAGCCGAACTCGCCGTACTCCGCGAGCAAGGCCAGCAGCGACCTCATCGCCCGCGCCTACCACCGCACCCACGGGCTGCCGGTGCTCATCACGCGGTGCAGCAACAACTACGGGCCGTACCAGTTCCCCGAGAAGGTCATCCCGCTCTTCGTCACCAACCTGATGGACGGCGGCACCGTGCCGCTCTACGGCGACGGCCTGAACGTGCGCGACTGGCTGCACGTCGACGACCACTGCCGCGGCATCGAGCTGGTGCGCGCGGGCGGCCGCGCCGGCGAGGTCTACAACATCGGCGGCGGCACCGAGCTGACCAACCGCGAGCTCACCGAGCGGCTGCTCGCTGCGTCCGGCAAGGACTGGGGCAGCGTGGTGCCGGTCGAGGACCGCAAGGGTCACGACCGCCGGTACAGCGTCGACATCGGCAAGATCAGCGCCGAGCTCGGCTACGCCCCGCAGGTCGAGTTCGACGCCGGCCTGGCGGACGCGATCGAGTGGTACCGCGGCAACCGCGAGTGGTGGGAGCGCCTCAAGCAGCGCTGAGCCCGGCTCAGCACCCGAGCGCCTGCGCGGCTCAGTACACGAGCGCCTGCGCCCCCTCGCGCAGCGCCTCCTCGACGAACACGGCGGCGCCGGCGATCCGCACGCCCGCCAGCACGTCGTCCGGCCCGATGTCGCGGCGGGCCGCGCACTGGGTGCACAGGGTGACCCGGCCGTCGGCGAGCAGCGCGTCGAGCAGCTCGGGCAGGGGCGCGCTGTGCGGCAGCTCGAAGGACGCCGCGCGGCCGGGCAGCGCGAACCACGCCGACTCCCCGGTGAGCCACAGGCTCACGGCGACGCCGGCGGCGAGCGCCGTCGACGCCACCGTGAACGCCTGCGAGCAGCGCTCGGGGGCGTCCGCCCCGGCCGTGACCTTGACCACCAGTGACCGTGCCATGGCCTCACGGTACGGCGC
This sequence comes from Angustibacter aerolatus, assembly GCF_054776675.1. Taxonomy (NCBI): domain Bacteria; kingdom Bacillati; phylum Actinomycetota; class Actinomycetes; order Kineosporiales; family Kineosporiaceae; genus Angustibacter; species Angustibacter aerolatus. The sequence goes on along the minus strand of NZ_BAAHBM010000032.1, from coordinate 8,674 downwards.
GGCGGGTCGGCGCCGACTAGGCTCGGCCGGGTGAGTGGTCTCGAGATCTTCTACCTCTGCGTGCTCATCGCGTCGGCGGCCGCCATCACCTGGTTCGCCGGGTTCGTGGTGTACCGGCTGTACCGCGGCCAGCACTGAGACGGGGCGGCGACGTGCAGCTCGACCCCGACCTGCCCCCTGCCCTGGTGCCGCTCGCCTGGGTGATCGGGCGCTGGCAGGGCGCCGGCGTCATCGGCTACCCGGGCACCGAGTCGGCCAACTTCGGTCAGGAGCTCGACGTGTGGCACGACGGCCGCCCGTTCCTGCACCACCGCAGCACCACCTGGGTGCTCGACGACGCCGGTGAGCAGGTGCGGCCGCTCGGTACCGAGACCGGCTACTGGCGCCCGGGCCGCGACGGCGAGCTGGAGCTGCTGCTGGCCAACCCCGACGGCTTCCTCGAGCTGTACGCCGGCACGGTCGAGGGGCCGCGGATCACCCTGCAGACCGACGCCGTGGTGCGGACGCCGGACGCCGAGGAGTACACCGCCGCGAGCCGGCTCTACGGCCTGGTCGAGGGCGACCTGCTCTGGGCGCTCGACAAGGCGGCCGGCGGGCACCCGCTGCAGTCGCACATGTCGGCCCAGCTCAAGCGCGTCTCGTAGCCCGGGGGAATCAGGTGACCGGGGCCGACGCTGACCACCGCATGACGAGTCCCCTGCTGTCGCGTGCCGGTGCGGTCGCTGCCGAGGGCGTGGACGCGGGCGTCGCCTGGCACCACGGCGACCCGGTGCGCGAGCAGCGGCTGCTCGAGGAGGGCCTGGCGGTCGTCGACCTGTCCAACCGCTCCGTCGTCACGGTGACCGGCCCCGACCGGCTCTCGTGGCTGCACTCCATCACCACCCAGCACCTGACCGGGTTGCCGCCGCGCACGTCGACCGAGACGCTCGTGCTCAGCCCCAAGGGGCACGTCGAGCACGCGCTGCACGTCGTCGACGACGGCGAGACCACCTGGCTGACGGCGGAGCCGGGGACGGGCGCGGCGCTCACCACGTGGCTGCGCAGCATGCAGTTCATGCTGCGCGTAGAGACCACCGACCGCACCGACGACTTCGCGGTGGTCGGCGAGCCGGTCGACCGCGAGGGCGCCGAGGGCGAGCCGCCGACCTGGCGCGACCCGTGGCCGGCCGTCGCCGAGGGCAGCGCGTCGTACGCCGCGGTGCCGGACGACGAGCACCCGGGCGCCGACCGCGCGTGGCGCGAGGTGATCGTGCCGCGCGCCGAGCTGGAGGCGTTCGTCGGCGACCGCCCGCTGGCCGGCACCTGGGCCGCCGAGGCGCTGCGCGTCGCGGCGTGGCGACCGCGGCTCGGCCTCGACACCGACCACCGGACGATCCCGCACGAGGTCGACTGGCTGCGCACCGCCGTCCACCTGTCGAAGGGCTGCTACCGCGGCCAGGAGACGGTGGCCCGGGTGCACAACCTCGGGCAGCCGCCGCGCCGCCTGGTGATGCTGCACCTCGACGGCTCCGGGCACCTGCTGCCCGAGGCGGGCACCGAGCTCGAGCTCGACGGCCGCACCGTCGGCCGGATCACCACGGCGGCCCGCCACCACGAGCTGGGCCCGGTGGCGCTCGCGGTCGTGAAGCGCTCGACCCCGGTCGACGCGGTGCTGCTCGCGGCCGGCGTGACGGCCGCGCAGGAGGTCGTCGTGGCCGCCGACAGACCGGTGCGGCGGGCGCGTCGTACCGCGTAGGCTGCGCGCCATGACGATCCAGACGCACGAGGGTGGGCGACGTCCGATCGACCGGATCCTCTCCCCGGGCTTCGCCGACGACGTCCGCTCGCTCGAGTTCGCCGAGTTGCGCTCGCGCCGCCACGAGGCCGAGCAGGAGGAGGTCGACCTCAGCTACGCGCGGCGCCTGCTGCAGGGTCGCCTCGACCTGATCCGCGCCGAGCAGGCGCAGCGCGCCAGCGCACGCGCGGGTGCCGACGCCGGCGAGCGCACCGACGCCGAGTTCGTCCACGACCTCGCCAAGGTGCTGTCGGACGACGGCCCGCGCAGCGACCACGGCCTGGGCCGGCACATGACCGCCGAGCCGAGTCGCGTCGGCGAGCACCGCCGTCTCGCCGAGCAGGCCGTCGACGACGTGCAGGCGTCCGACCCCTCGGCCCTGGGCGACGACGAGCTGGTCACCGCGGTCGACCACCTCCGCCGCATCGAGCAGGCCATCAGCGAGAACCGGCACAAGGTGCAGGCCGTCATGGACGTGCTCACCGCCGAGGTGGCCCGCCGCTACCGCGACGGCGAGGCGCACGTCGAGGACGTGCTCGTCACCGAGTAGCACCCGGCGTGAGCGGGGTCACCGTCCCCGCGGGTTGTGCCTGCTAACCAGAGCAAGCATGCTGGCAAGCATGACGTCCCTCACCGACGACCTCGGTGCCTACCTGCGCGAGCAGCGGCAGAGCGCCAAGCTCTCGCTGCGCCAGCTCGCGGCGGTCGCGGGCGTCAGCAACCCCTACCTCAGCCAGATCGAGCGGGGGCTGAAGAAGCCGAGCGGCGAGATCCTGCAGCAGCTGGCCAAGGGGCTGCGCATCTCCGCCGAGACGCTGTACGTGAAGGCCGGGCTGCTCGAGGAGCAGACCGCCCAGCAGGTCGAGACCAAGGCGGCGCTGCTCGCCGACCCCGGCCTGACCGAGCGGCAGAAGCGCGTGCTGCTCGACGTCTACGACGCGTTCTGCCTCGAGAACGGCCGCGCCGGCGACACCGCCACCCCCACCACGACCGAAGGAGCCTCATGACCCTCGTCGACGACATCCGCACGTCGCTGCGCGACACCACCCCCGTCTACGCCGTGGTCGGTGCCACCGACCTGGCCGTGCACCGCGCCCGCCTGGTGCGCGAGCAGGCCCGCCGCATCGACCTCGCCGCCGTGCCGGCCCGGCTGCAGCAGCGCCTGACGACCACCGCCGTGCAGGTGCCGGCCGTCGCCGTCAGCCGCACGCTGGGCGCGGCCGGCCGCGCCGAGGAGGCCTACGGCGAGCTCGCCGAGCGCGGCCGCCACCTCGTGCAGCGCGTGCAGGGCCAGCAGGCCACCCAGGACCTGCTCACCCAGGCCAACACCACGCTGGCCCGCGGTCGCGCCGTCACCAGCACGGTGCGCAAGGTCGTCGTCGACACGGTGCCCGCCGCCCGCGCCACCCTGACGCGCGGCCGCACCGACGCCGAGACCGTCGCGGCCGACGTCCGCGAGTCGGCGACCACCCGCACGGCGCCCACCAAGTCGGCCGCGAAGCGCACCCGCACCACCGCGACGAAGCGCGCGGCGACCGCCCGCACCACCGCGAAGTCGGCTCGCACCAGCGCCCGCACCACGGCGTCCACCGCGACGAAGGCGACGAAGCGCGCGGCGGCGAAGGTCGGCGACTGACCGCCTGCCGCGCGCACCGGTAGCGTTGCGCCCGTGTTCGCCCTCCAGTCCGCCCAGCAGGTGGTCTTCCTCGCGCTCGGCGTCCTCGCGTTCGTCGTGCAGGTCGTCGCGCTCGTCGACGGCCTCCGGCGTCCGGCCGGTGCGTACGTCGCCGCCGGCAAGCTGACCAAGCAGCGCTGGGTGCTGATCCTCGCCGTGGCGACCGCGATCGGGTTCGTCTCCTTCCTCAGCAACCCGCTGGGGTTCCTGAACCTGATCGCGTTCGTGGCGGCCGCGGTCTACCTCGTCGACGTCCGGCCCGCGCTGCAGCGGGTCGGCGGCGGGGGTGGCCGCGGATCACGGGGACCGGCTGGTCCGTGGTGAGCACCGGCCCGGCACAGCGTCGTCCTGGCCCGTCCCCGACGTCGACAGCCCTCCAGGAGCAGCAGTGACCGAGCAGGCCTTCCACCGCGACGACCCGCGGCCGGAGTACTTCAGCACCGACCGCCCGTGGGGCAGCTTCCAGCAGTTCTCCACCAACGAGCCCACGACCGTCAAGATCATCACGGTCACCCCGGGCCATCGGCTGAGCCTGCAGACCCACACCGGCCGGGCCGAGATGTGGCGCATCCTCGACGAGCCGATGGAGGTCACCGTCGGCGACCGCACCTGGACGGCGGCCGTCGGCGAGGAGGTCTGGGTGCCCACCGGCGCCGTGCACCGCATGGCGAACCGCGGCGAGCGGCCCGCGAGCCTGCTCGAGATCGGGTACGGGCACTTCGACGAGGACGACATCGAGCGGCTCGAGGACGACTACTCGCGCTGAGCCCCCGAGGTCCACCGGCCGAACCCGGCGCCTGCCGCGGCTCGGTCGGTGGACCTCAAGCGCGGTGCCCGCCGGGTCGATGCACGGCCCGTGAACCGCCTCGCGCAGCGCCTCCTGGCCGTCGTCGACATCACCACGACGACGTCGGCGGCTCGGCTGTCGGGCGTGCTCTGCCTGTTCTTCGCACTGGTCGTCGCCGTCTCGGCCGCCTACGTCGCACCCGCCCACGACCGGGCCGGGCTGCGGGTGGCGCTGCTCGTCGCCGCCGGGCACCTCGTCGTCGCCGCTCTCGCCCCGCTGCTGCCCTGGCAGCGCTGGGACCTGCGCAGCGCACTCGTCGTGCCGTGCTGCTCGCTGCTGCTGCTGGCGTCGCTCGGGCGCGTCGACGCCGACGTCAGCTCCGCGTACGTCGCGCTGCTCACGCTGTGGATCCTCTTCGTGGGCATCACCCAGCGGCTTCGCGTGGCGTGGGCCTTCCTCGTGCCGACGCTGGTGACGTGGCTGTGCATGGTCGGCCCGCTGAACCCCGCGCTGCGCGTGCGCTTCGCGCTGACCCTGCTGGTCTGGCTGGTGCTCGCCGGCGTGCTGTCGGTGCGCACGTCGCGGCTCGCCGGGCAGACCGAGGCGCTGCTCCACGCCGTCGCCACCGACCCGCTGACCGGGCTGCCCAACCGGCGGGCCCTCGACCGCGCGCTCGGGGGACTGCGAGCCGGCGACGTGATCGTGGTGCTCGACCTCGACCACTTCAAGCTGGTCAACGACACCCACGGTCACGAGCGCGGCGACGAGGTGCTCGTCGCCTTCGGCTCGGTGCTGCGCGACAGCGTCCGCGGCAGCGACCTGGTGGCTCGCTACGGCGGCGAGGAGTTCGTGCTCGTCGTCCGCACCGACGCCGAGGGGCTGGGTGCCGTCGCGGTGCTCGAGCGGCTGCGGGTGCGGTGGTCGTTCGTCGAGCCGGGCATCACCTGGTCGGCCGGCGCGGCGGTGCACCTCGAGGGCGTGCGGCCGCAGGACACGGTGCAGGAGGCCGACCGCGCGCTGTACGAGGCCAAGGCGACCGGCCGCGACCGCGTCGTGGCCGCCACCCCGTCGCCGTCCCTCGCCGGTCTGGCCACCGCAAGCAGCCGCTGACCGGGCCGGTACCGTCTGCCGCGTGCCGCACGTGCCCCTGGTCGAGGTCGTCCGCTCCGGGTTCGTCGAGTCGGTGCACCACGGCAGCGTCGTGGTGCTCGACGCCGACGGCAGCGCCCTGCTCGAGCTGGGCGACACCACCTCGCCGATCTTCCCGAGGTCGTCGAACAAGCTCGCGCAGGCCGCCGCGATGGTGGGGTGCGGGCTCGACCTCAGCGGCGAGCTGCTGGCCCTGTCGGCCGCCTCGCACTCGGGCGAGCCGTTCCACCTGCGGGCCGTGCAGCGGGTGCTCGAGCTGGCCGGGCTGCCCGAGTCGGTGCTTCGCAACACCCCCGACCTGCCGTTCGACCGCGTCGAGCGGCGCGCCTGGGTGCGGGCCGGCCGAGAGCCGTCGTCCGTCGCGCAGAACTGCTCCGGCAAGCACGCGGGGATGGTCACCACCTGCGTGCGCGCCGGCTGGGACGTCGGCACCTACCTGCACGTCGACCACCCGCTGCAGCAGGCCATGGCGTCGACGCTCGGCGAGCTGGCCGGCGAGCCGGTGGCGGCGACCGGCGTCGACGGCTGCGGTGCGCCGGTGATGGCCGTCTCGCTGACCGGCCTGGCGCGGTCGTTCGCCGCGCTGGCCGTCGCCGACGCCGGGTCGCCTGGGGGGCGGGTCGCCCAGGCGGTCCGCGCGCACCCCGAGTTCGTCGCCGGCACCCGGCGCGACGCCACTCGGCTGATGCGGCAGGTGCCGGGCGCCATCGCGAAGGACGGTGCCGAGGCGGTGTACGCGGCCGCGCTGCCCGACGGTCGGGCGGTCGCCCTGAAGATCGCGGACGGCGGTGACCGGGCCCGTCCCGTCGTCATGGGCGCGGCGCTGCGCGTGCTCGGGCTGCCGCAGCAGCAGATCGGCTTCCTCGAGGAGTCGCCCGTGCTGGGCCACGGCGCCCCGGTCGGCGCCGTCCGCGCGATCGGCTTCTAGCGTGCGGGCCCTCGTGCAGCGGGTGACGTCGGCGCGGGTGGTGGTCGAGGGCGACGTCGTCGGCGAGCTGCCGGCCGGCGGTCAGGGCCTGCTGGTGCTGGTCGGCGTGACCCACGACGACGGGCCGGAGCAGGTGGCGACCGTCGTGCGCAAGGTGGCCGACCTCCGGGTGCTCGACGCCGAGCGCTCGGCAGTCGACGCCGGTGCTCCGGTGCTCGTCGTCAGCCAGTTCACCCTCTACGCCGACACCCGCAAGGGGCGTCGGCCGTCCTGGTCGGCCGCCGCGCCGGGCCAGGTGGCCGAGCCGCTCGTCGAGGCCGTGGTCGAGGGGCTGCGCGAGCGCGGGCTGCACGTCGAGACCGGCCGGTTCGGCGCGCACATGCAGGTCGAGCTCGTGAACGACGGTCCGATGACGCTGCTGCTGGAGGCCTGAGGCGCGGCTCTGCCCTCGGCTCTTCCGCGCTGTCGGTGGCCTTGGCTACGTTGGTCGAGGTCGGGCCGAGGGGGCCCGCGGAGGGAGCGCCATGACCGACGTCCTGCACACCGACGAGGTGGCCGAGCAGCCCGTCGCGCGGCCGACCGAGCACGACCTGCAGCCGTTCCGGCGCGAGCTGACCGGCTACTGCTACCGCATGCTCGGTTCCGCGTTCGACGCCGACGACGCCGTGCAGGAGACGATGGTGCGGGCCTGGAAGGCGCTCGACCGCTTCGAGGGCCGCTCCAGCCTGCGGTCCTGGCTGTACCGCATCGCCACCAACGTCTGCCTCGACCACCTCGACGCGCGCGGACGCCGGGCGCTGCCGATGGACATGTCGCCCGACCCCTCCGCGCCGGTCGTCGAGTCGCTCGGCACGCCGAGCCCCGAGGGCACCTGGGTCGAGCCCGCGCCCACCACGATGCTGCAACCGGCCGGCGACCCGGCCGACCTGGCGGTGGCCCGCGAGGGCGTCAAGCTCGCCTTCGTCGCCGCGCTGCAGACCCTGCCCCCGAAGCAGCGCGCCGTGCTGGTGCTGCGCGAGGTGCTGCGCTGGCACGCCGACGAGGTCGCCGAGCTGCTCGAGACCACCGTCGCGTCGGTCAACAGCGCGCTGCAGCGGGCCCGGGCGACGCTCGCCGACCGCGACCTCGGCGACGAGGCCGTGCGCGTCGACGAGATGACCGACGAGCAGCGCGCGCTGCTGCAGCGCTACGTGTCGGCCTTCGAGCGCTACGACATGGACGCGCTGGTCAGCGTGCTGCGGCAGGACGCGACGATGTCGATGCCGCCCTACGCGCTGTGGCTGTCGGGCGTCGACGACATCGTGGCCTGGCACGTCGGGCCGGGGCACGGCTGCCGCGGCTCGCGCACGCAGCTGCTGACGGCCAACGGGCTGCCGGCGATGGCCACGTGGAAGCCGCGCGAGGGCGGCGGCTACCAGCCGTGGTCACTCGTCGTCGTCGAGCTGAGCGGTGAGCGGATCCACCGCACCACCCACTTCCTCGACGTCGAGCGGCTGTTCCCGCTGTTCGGGCTGCCCCTCGAGCTCGACTGACGCGGGGCTCGCCGGCAGCAGGTCGCTCAGGCCGAGCAGCTCGACGAGCTCGAGCAGCCGGTGGTCGGGGTCGCGCCACACCAGCTCGGCCCCCAGGCGCCGCGCCTCCAGCTGCAGGCGGGCCAGCGCGGCGACGTCCCCGACGTCCGGCTCGCGCTGCTGCATGCCCCTACGACCGACGCCGCGCGCGGGACTCATCGTCGGGCCGATGACTCCACGACCCGGCACCGGTCGACACCGGTGACCAGCACCCGACCGGAGGGAGCCACCGTGCTCACCGACAGCAAGGCCTTCAGCGGCTTCTCCGTGCGCGACGTCGAGGAGGCGCGGGCCTTCTACGCCGACGTCCTGGGCGTGCGCACCGAGGTGCACGACGGCGGCATCATGACGCTGCACCTGGGCGGCGGCACCGACGTGATCGCCTACCCGAAGCCGAACCACCAGCCCGCCGGGTTCACCGTGCTGAACTTCCCGGTGCCCGACGTCGACGCCGCGGTGCGCGTGCTGGCCGGGCGCGGGGTCGTGTTCGAGCGCTACGACGGGATGCCGCAGGACGAGCACGGCGTCATGCACGACAACGGGCCGACGATCGCCTGGTTCACGGATCCGTCTGGCAACATCTGCTCGGTCATCGAGGTCCAGGCGCAGGACTGACCCGAACGGGTCAAGGCCGGCGGCGGACCGGTCGAAGGGGAGCCCATGCGCCGAAGCCGTCTCGCCCTGCCCGTCGCCGCCGCTGCCGTCGTCGCCGTGACCGGCACCCTCGCCGCGGCCGCCCCGTCGTCGGGTGCCCCGCGCACCGCGCCGGCCACCGCGGCCGCGCCGCGGG
>NZ_BAAHBM010000031.1:0-38111 GCF_054776675.1 Angustibacter aerolatus | reverse complement strand
GAGCGCAGTGGGGGCGGCACCGGCGGCCTGGGTCGCGAGCGGCGCGGGTGACAGCACGGCGGACTGCGCGGCCGGGGCCAGCACGGCGGCGTCCGCCGGGGCGGCGGGCACGGCGGGGACGGGAGCAGGGGTGGCCGGTGCCTCGGGAGCCGGCTGCGCGGCCGTCTCGGCAGGCGACGAGATCGGCTGCTGCGCACCGGGAGCGACGTCGTCGGCCGGTCGGCCGTGGTGCCGCACCGGCACGTCGGCGCGCTGGGCGTCGTCCCGCACGGCAACGTCGCGCGACCCGGCGTCGCGACGAGGACGCACGTCGGGTCGCGGTTCGCGGCGCTGCTGGCGGTTGACGGCCTGGTCGAGGTCGCGGCCGAAGCGCTCGCCGCCCCCGCCGTCGCGGCCCTGTACGCCGACTGCGGACCGCGTCGCGCTCTTCGTGGCGGTCGTGGGGGTGCTCGGCGCGGTGGGCACCGTGGGCAGCGCGCTCATGCGGCGTCCTTCGCCATGGTCGAGGTGACGCGGCGCACGTAGGCCTGCGTCTCGGCGTACGGCGGGATGCCGTCGTACCGGCGCACCGCACCGGGTCCGGCGTTGTAGGCGGCGAGGGCCAGGGGCACCGACCCGAACGACTTCAGGTTGCTTTCGAGCAACCGCGCGGCACCGTCGACCGCCTGCGCCGGGTCGGTGGGGTCGACGCCGAGCTCGCGGGCGGTGCCGGGCATGAGCTGCATGAGCCCGACGGCACCGGCGCCGCTGTGCGCCGAGGGGTTGAACGAGCTCTCGGCCCGCGCCACCGACTTCAGCAGCCCGGCCGGCAGGTCGTACCGCGCGGTCGCGGCATCGAAGAGCGCGTCGTAGCGGGTGGCCGACGACGATCCGGCGGTGCGCAGCGCCGTCGGGCGCAGCGACGCGACGGCCGATGCGGGGGGCGTGCCGCCGAGCACGCCGTCGCCGGCGGCCACGACGCGGCGGATGCGGGTGGGCGTCTCGTAGACCTTCGCGATCTTCACGTCGGTGCCGGTGTGCGGCGCGTGCAGCATCTTGCCGTCGCCGACGTAGATCCCGATGTGGTGGCTGCCGAAGACCAGCAGGTCACCCGGCTTCGCGTTCGCCATGCCGTCGACCGCGGTGCCGACGTCGCGCTGCTGGGCGACGGTGCGCGGCAGGTCGACGCCGAGGTCGCCGAACACGCGCTGCGTGAGACCCGAGCAGTCGAGGCCGGTGGCCGGGTCGGTGCCGCCCCACTTGTAGGGCACGCCGAGGTACTGCTTCGCGTCGGCCACCACCTGGTCGCCGTCGACCTGCGCGCCGGTGCCGCCGAGGGCCGAGGTCGCGGTGGCGCCCGTGCCGCCGGTCGCGCCGAGCAGCGCGGCGGCGAAGTCGCCGCCGGCCGCCGTCGTCGACCCGGTGGACGTCGTGGTCGTGGCGGCAGGGGCGCTGAGCGCGGCCATGCGCGACCGGATGTCGTCGATGCGGGCGAGCGTCGCCTCCAGACCGGTCACAGAGGTCCCTCGTCGCCGTCGACCCGCTCCTTGAGCCCCCGCCGGTGGTGGCGCGCACCGGTCAGGTCGTCGTTCGCCAGCTGCTCGGCGCGGCCGGCCTCGGCGACCTCCTGCTCCTGGTGGCGCTCCTCGAGCCGCTCGACGGCGCGGGCCCTCGCGCGGGCCTGCATCCAGGTGTCTCGGGCGTGTTCGAGCGAGGCGTCGGCGAGCCCGGCCTCGCTCACCGCGACGGTGACGGCCGAGGCCATCGCCGAGCGGGCGGCGACCTGGGCGAGGAACACCGCGGCGTCGCCACCGGACGGCGCACCGGCACCGGCGAGCTCGGCACGGTGGGCGACGACGCGCTCGTGCGCCGTGAGCGCCTCGCGCTGCGCCGAGCCGAGGTCGCGCCGGGCGTGCTCCTCGGCGAGGTTGCGCATGCGCAGCAGGCCGGCGAGGCGGAAGGCGCTCACACCGTCGCGCCCGCCTGCACCAGCGCGCCGGTGAGCGCCTGCAGGTGCGACCAGGAGGTGCCGTACTCGACCGTGTCGTCGATGCCCTGGCGCAGGAACGCGTTGACCGCGCCCCAGTGCGTGACGGCGGCGTCGACGTCCGGGTTGCTGCCGGGCGCGTAGGCGCCGACCTCGATGAGCTCGCGGGCGTCGCGGTGGGCGGCCAGCACCCGGCGCAGCAGGTTGGCGTGCGCGCGCTGCTCGGGCGTCGTCACGGCGTTCACCACGCGCGACACCGACTCGAGCACGTCGATCGACGGGAAGTGGCCGGCGGTCGCGAGCTTGCGCGACAGGGTCACGTGGCCGTCGAGGATCGAGCGGGCGGCGTCGGCGATCGGCTCGTTGTGGTCGTCGCCGTCGACCAGCACGGTGTAGATGCCGGTGATGCTGCCGACGGGGGCCGGGCCGGCGCGCTCCAGCAGCCGGGGCAGCAGCGCGAACGTCGAGGGCGGGTAGCCCCGGGTGGCCGGCGGCTCGCCGTTCGACAGGCCGATCTCGCGCTGCGCCATGGCGACGCGGGTGAGCGAGTCCATCATCAGCAGCACGTCGAGTCCCTGGTCGCGGAACCACTCGGCGACGCGGGTGGCGACGAACGCCGCGCGCAGCCGGGTCACCGCAGGGGCGTCGGACGTCGCGACGACGACCACCGAGCGGGCCAGCCCGGCCTCACCGAGGTCGCCCTCGACGAACTCGCGCACCTCGCGACCGCGCTCCCCCACCAGCGCCAGCACGCTGATCGCCGCGTCGGTGCCGCGGGCGATCATCGACAGCAGGCTCGACTTGCCGACGCCGGAGCCGGCGAAGATGCCGAAGCGCTGGCCGCGGCCGGCGGGCACGAGCGTGTCGAGCGCCCGGACGCCGAGCGAGACGGGTGTGTCGACCCGTTGTCGCAGCAGGGCGTTCGGCGCCTCGTGGTCGACGCCGACGAGCTCGCCGCGCAGCGGGGCTCCCCCGTCGGACGGGCGACCGAGGCCGTCGACGACGCGCCCGAGCAGGTCGGCGCCGACGCGGATGCGCAGGCCGTCGCCGCTGCCGGCAACCGGGTCGCCGACCCGCAGGCCCTGCACCAGGCCGAGGGGCATGCACTTGACGGCGGTGCGGTCGGCGCCGACGACCTCGGCGGGCACGCCGTCGAGGCCGGTGGTCGAGCCGAGCAGCAGCAGGTCGCCCACGGCCGCGTCGACGCCGACGACCTCGACGAGCAGGCCGACGACGGCGCTGATCCGGCCGGTGCGCTGCGGGCGCGCCACGCGGACGGCGCCCTCGAGCCGCTCGAGCAGCTGCTCGGCGCTCACTGCTGCCACCCCTGACCGCGCACCGCGGCGACGGCGCGCTCGAGCGCGGCCTCGACGCGGGCGTCGACGAGGGCGCCGGCCTGCTCCGACATCGCGTCGCCGCGGCGCAGCGTGGCGTCGGGCACCAGGGTGACCTCGTGGGCCTCGAAGCGGCCGGTGGCGTCGCCGAGCAGCTGCACGAGCACCGCGTGGTCCTCGGGGTGCACGCGCACCGTCACCGGCACGTCGGTGGCCAGCGGGGCCAGCGCGCGGCGCACGGCGGCCGACGCGACGTCGTCCATGTTCACCAGCTCGGCGTCGAGCACCGCGGAGGCCAGCATGATCGCGGCCTCCAGCACGACGGTGGCGACGTCGTCGAGCAGCGGCGCCGTGGTGGCGGTGAGCTGCCCCGCGGCCCGGCGCAGCGAGGCGACGGCCTGGTCGACCTCGGCCTGCGCCCGCGCGGCGGCGGCCTCCTGGGCGTGCTGCAGGCGGTCGGCCTGCTCCTGCGCGCGCAGCGCCGCGGCCTGGTTGCCGCTGGCCCAGCCCTCGGCGTACCCGACGGCCCGGGCGCTGACCCGCTCCTCGTGCGGCTCGCTGGTGCCGCCGGCGAGCGGCGCGAACCGGCGGTGCTCAGTCGACGAAGTCATCGTCGCCCCCTGCACGTCGCAGCGTGATCTGACCGGACTCCTCGAGCGACCGGATGACCTGGACGATCTTGGCGCGCGCCTCCTCGATGGCCGACATGCGCGTCGGGCCGAGCAGGTCGATCTCCTCGAGCAGGTTCTCCTTCGCGCGGTCGGAGACGTTGCCGAGCACCTTGTCGCGGACGACGTCCGACGTGCCCTTGAGCGCGACGGCGAGGTCGCCGGTCTCGACCTGGCGCAGCACCAGTTGCACGCCGCGGTCCTCGAGCGTGGTGATGTCCTCGAAGACGAACAGCTTGGCGCGCACCGCTTCTGCGAGCTCGGGGTCCTTGCTGTCGAGGCTCTCCAGGATGATCCGCTCGGTGGCGGGGTCGGCCCGGTTGATGAGGTCGACCAGCGGCTGCACGCCGCCGACGACGGCGCTGCTCTGGCCGGGGGCCTGCAGCACCGACGACGTCTGGCGCTCCAGCACCTCGGCGACGGCGCGGACGGTGTCGGGGTTGGTGCGCTCCATGGTGCCGATGCGCAGCGCCACCTCGGCCTGCAGCTCGGGCGGCAGGCCCGACATGATCACCGACGACTGGTCCATGCGCAGGTGCGCCAGCACGACCGCGACGGTCTGCGGGTGCTCGCCGGCGAGGAAGGTCACCAGCGAGCGCGGCTCGGCGTCGGCGAGGAACGCGAACGGGTCGGACGCCGCGGCCAGCGCGAGCCGGTCGAGCACCGCGTTGGCCCGGTCGTCACCGAGGCTGGCCGACAGCAGGTCGTGCGCGACGGCGACGCCGCCACCGGCCCCGGTGCGGCCGGAGCCCATGGTGAGCTGGAACTCCTTCAGCACGTCGTCGACGACGTCGGGGTCGACCGAGCGCAGCCGCACGAACTCGGCGGCCAGCTCCTCGATCTCGGCCTCGCGCATCTGCGCGAGGACGGGGGCGGCCTTGTCGCGGCCGAGGTGCATGAGCAGCACCGCGGCCTTCTGGGCGCCGGACAGGTTGGCGGAGGTCAGCTCCGCGGGCACGAGGGTCATGGTCGTCAGCTCCGGCGGTCCGCGAGCCAGCCGCGCAGCAGCTCGGCGACCTCGTCGGGCTGGCGCTCGACCAGCGCGGCGACGTCGTCCTTGCGGCGCTGCGGGGCGTCACCGGCCGGCTCGGGCGAGCCGACGCCCTCCAGGGCGCCCATCGGGCCGACCCCGCCGAGCGCGACCGGCGTGGTGCCGCCGGGGATGTCGGTCATCGCCGCGGCCTGCGCCTCGACGACGTCGAGGTGCACGAGCTCCTGCGTCGCCGCGGCCTTGGACTTCTTGCGGCTCTTCAGGAAGCCGATCAGCAGCGCAGCCAGCACCAGCAGCGCGATGCCGCCCTGCTTGGCGTAGCCGATGAGCTGCGTGCGCTGCTCGGCCGACTGTGCCGCCTTGAGCTCGCTCGCCGCCTGGGCGGACGCGCTGGTGTCGAACGGGATGGGGTTCACCGCGATGGTGTCGCCGCGCTTGGTGTCGACGCCGGCGGCCGTGGAGAGGTTCTGCTGCAGCTTGGCCATGTCGACGTTCGCGGCGGCCTTGCTGTCGATCATCACCGACACGTCCTGACGGACGACCTGGCCGGGTGCGGCCTTGCGGGTGATCGTCTCCTCGGAGTTCGCGTTGTTCTTCGTCGCCGTCTTCTTCTCGTAGCCGCCGTTCCCGCTGGCGCCGGCGCCGGTCCCGCCGGTCGTGACGGCGTTCGAGTCCGCGGTCGTGCCCGCACCGGTCACGGCGCCGGGGGTCGCGATGTTGTCGGTGCCGAGGTAGCCGGAGGTGCCGTTGCCGGACCCGTTGCCGCCGTAGGTCTCCGTGGTCTCCGACTCGGCGATGGGCTTGGCGTTCTTGTCGGTGTAGACCCGCTTCGTGGTGGTGTCCACGTCGTCGAACGACAGCTGCGCGGCGACGGTGGCGACGGCCTTGCCCGGGCCGAGCACGCGGTCGAGCACTGCCTGCAGGTCGCCGGCGGCGTCGTCCTCGTAGTTCTCGGTCATCGACTGGTTGGCGTCGCTGGCGGCCGAGCCGGTGGTGCCGTCGCTCGACGACAGCAGGCGGCCGGTGCTGTCGGCGACCGTGACGTCGGTGGGGTCCATGCCCTCGATGCCGGACGCGACCAGGTGCACGATGCTCTGCACCTGCTGGCTGCTCAGGTTCGTGCCGGGACGCATGCTCACCAGCACGGACGCGGTGGGCTTCTGCGAGTCGTCGATGAAGACGTCCTTCGCCGGGATGGCCAGGTGCACGACGGCCGCGTTGACGCCCGCGATCGACTGGATGGTCTTGGCCAGCTCGCCCTCGAGCGCCCGCTGGTAGGTGACCTGCTGCTGGAACTGCGAGGAGGTGACGCCCTCCTTGTCGAGCAGCGAGTAGCCGGCGGCGCTGTCGCTGCTGGCCGGCAGGCCCTCGCCCGACAGCTTGACGCGCTCGCCGTAGACGGCGTCCTTCGGCACCAGGATCGTGTTGCCGCCGTCGGTCAGCTGGTACTGGACGCCGTCGGCGTCCAGCTTGTCGACGATCGCGCTGGCGTCCGAGCCGGCCAGGTTGCTGAACAGCGGCGCGTACGTCGGGGCGGTCACCCACCTGCCGAACGCGACCGCACCGAGCAGCACGCCCACGGTGAGCAGCGCGGCGATGACGCGCTGGCCGGCGGAGAAGCCGGACATGGTGCGCTGCAGCTTCTGCAGCGCCTGAGCGACGGCGGGAGGCATCAGCCCTGCATCCTCATGATCTCGTTGAAGGCGTCGAGCGCCTTGTTGCGCATGGTCACGGTGAGCTCGGTGGTCAGCTCGGCCTTGGTGGCCGCGATGACGTAGTCGTGCACGTCGGTCAGGTCACCGGTGGCGGCCTGGACGCCGAGCTGGTCGGCGGTGGCCTGGGTGGACTGCAGGTCGTCGAGGCCCTTCGACAGGACGCCGGCGAAGCTCGACCCGTCGGTCGCCTGGGTGGCGGCTCCGGCGGTGGCGTTCGAACCGGACAGACCCGACAGACCCGACAGGCCCGAGAGACCCGACAGACCGGAGATGCCGCCGATGGCGGGGATGCTCATGGTCAGCCCTTCCCGACCTGGAGGGCGGCCTCGTAGGCCGAGCGGGCGCGGTCGACGGCCGAGAGGTTCGCCTGGTAGCCGCGCTGGGCCATGATCAGCTGGCCCATCTGCTCCCCCAGGTCGATGTCGGGGTAGCGCACGTAGCCCTTGGCGTCGGCCAGCGGGTGGTCGGGCTGGTAGACGAGGCGGCCCTCGGCGCTGCCCAGGCCCACGCTGACGACCTGCGCACCGCCGCCGCGCATCTCGCCGGCCTCGATGGACTTGGCCTGGTAGGCGGCCTGCGACGTCGACGTGACGTCGTTCATGTTCGAGATGTTGTCGCTGACCGCGTCGATCCACTTGCGGTAGACGGCGGCGCCGGACTGCGCCATGCCGATGGCGTCGAAGATGGGCATCAGGCGGTCCGCATCGACGTGCGCAGCACGCTGAACTCGTGGTCGACGGCGCGCAGCGCGAGCTGGTAGCGCAGGTTGGTGTCGACGCTGCTCAGCGTCTCGGTGTCGAGGTTGACGTTGTTGCCGTCCTGGCGGGTGGGCTCCAGCGACGTGCGGCTGGAGGGGGCCACGTCCGCGACGGCACCGGAGTCACCCGAGCCGACGGCCTCGCGCAGGCTGTCCTCGAAGGTGACGCGGGTGGCGTGGAAGCCGGGGGTCTCGATGTTCGAGATGTTGTTCGCGATCGCGCGCTGGCGGGAGGCCAGGCCGCGCAGCGCGCTGGTCAGCGCGACGCTCGAGACGTCGTCGAACACGGGTGCACCACCATCTCGCGAGACCCCGAGGGGTCTGACGTTGGCCGTTCCGTGGCCGGGGGGTGAGCGCTCCGTGCTCCAGATGTCCTTCGGCTCCTGGGCCGTGGACTTGAGCCGCGAGATCGATCGATCTGGGCCCTGACCTGCTTGTTCGTCCGACTAGAAGGCGGCGTCGACGAACATGGGGCGCGCCGGTGCGGGCGCCTGGTGCATGCGTGCGTCGACGTCGAGCTGCTTGCGCGAGCGGACGGCGGCGTGGGCGATGCGCTCGGTGACGGCGAGCTGGCGGGCGAGCACGATCTTGGCCCGCTCGAGCATGCCGTCGGGCAGCGGCCCGAGATGCGTCGGGGGCGCCCAGGCGCCGGGCCCGGCGGGGACGTCGTCGGCCGGGGCGCCGCCGTGCAGCTTGGCGAGCATCCGCTCGGCGTGGTCGACGTCGAGCTCGAGGGCGGCGAGCGCGTCCGCCCACGCGTGGTCGAAGGTGCTCACCGCCGTGCTCATCCGGTCAGGCCCATCGCGGGGACGGCGCTGCCCGCGGTGCCGGCGGCGAGCTGCGCGGCGGCCTGCGTCCACGCGTCCGCCAGGGGGCGGATCACGGTGATGCAGCCGGCGGTGCGGCGCGGGTCGCCCGACACGTTGGCACGGGTCAGCTCGGCGAGCAGGAAGGTGTAGATGCTCGACAGGCCGGCGGCGCCGTCCCACTTGGTGGTGTCGAGGCTGGAGAGCAGCTCGGCCACGATGTCCTGCGCGTGCGACAGCTGGGCGTTCGCGAGGTGGCGGTCGCCGAGCTCCTGCGCCTGCTGGGCGCGGGTGAGGTCGAGCAGCAGGCGGTCGTAGAGCAGCACGACGAGCTTGGCCGGGCTGGCGGTGGCGACGGTGTCGCCGCTGTACCGCGCCGCGGCACGCTGCTGCACGTCGGACTGGGCGAAGTGCCCTGGCAGGAAGGTCATGGTGTGAGGTCGCCCCTGGTCATCTCAGTGAGCTGATCTGGCCGCTGAGCCAGGTGCCCTGGCTCTGCAGGCGACTCAGCGTCGTCTCGAGGTTCGCGTACTGCACCTGCAGGGACTTGCGACGGGTCGCCAGCGTGGTGTCCCAGTCGTCGATGCGCTTCTGCAGGTCCTTCTGGGTCGAGGTGCGCCCCTCGATCGCCAGGCCGATGCTGCCGCCGGACTGCGCGGCCTGCTTGGCGACGTCCGCCAGCCTGGTCCCGAGGCCGGTGGCGCCAACCGTCGTGCTGGTGAAGAGCTCCTTGAGCTTCGCCGGGTCGTCGCCGAGCGCCTTCGTGAACTTGGTGCTGTCGAAGTCGATCGTGCCGTCGCGGTCGGTGCTGATGCCGTACTGCGACAGCGAGAGCCCGCCGACGCCGCTGGTCACCGACCGCAGGATGGTCGACGTCAGGGTGCGGGTCAGGCCCTCGCCCGAGAGCGCTCCCACGCCGGTGCGCGAGCCGTCCGACCCGACGGTGCCGGACGAGCTCAGCGACTTGATGCTGGTGAGCGCCGCGTTGGCCGCGTCGACCATGGCCTTGATGCTGTTGCTGATGGCGGTGGTGTCGGTGCTGGTCTGCACCGTGACGTCCGTCGCCAGCGACGTCACCTTCAGGGTGAGGCCGGGCATGACGCCCTCGACGGTGTTGCTCGACGAGCTGATGTCGTAGCCGGCGTCCGCGTCGCCGACGTGCAGCACGGCGTTCTTGGCCGCCGAGGCGGTGGTGAGCGTCAGGCCGGCCAGCGGTGCGCCGCCGGAGCCGGTGACGCTGAAGTCGTTGGCGGTGCCCGTCGAGCTCGCGGTCAGCTGCAGCCGGTAGACGCCCGGCGACACCTGCACGGCCGCTGCCTTGACGCCGGCGTCCTTGCTGCCGTTGATCGCCTGCACGACCGACTGCAGCGAGCTGCCGGACGGCGTGATCGTCGCCTTCAGCGTGCCGTCGGCGCCGTGGATCTCGAGCGGGGTGTCGGTGATCGCGCCGCCGGCGGTCAGCGAGCCGTAGCTCTGGGTGCTGACCGACGACTTCGCGGTGGCCAAGGAGGTGACGCTGAACGTCACCGAGCCGTTGACGGCGCCGCTCGCGGCGGTGCCGGTGACCGTGGTGCTGCTGGACGTCGCGGTGGCGGCGCCCCACGTGGCGGCCTTGCCGACGGTCTCCGCCGCGGTGCGCAGCGACGACATCTTGGTGTTCAGGGTCTGGAAGGCGGTGATCTCGCCGGTCGTGCTGCTGAGCGCGGTCTTGAGCCGGGCCTGGGGCTGGGCCTGCAGCTGCATGAGCTGGTTGATCAGGGCGCTCGTGTCGAGCCCGCTGACCAGACCGTCGACGGTCGACGTCATGCCCTACCTCCCCATGCGGTGCTCAGACGGCCGCGCCCCCGGAGGGCGGACCCCTGGATCGGGGCCCGCCCCCGCGGAGGCGGCGCGGGTCCTGCTGGTGGTGCTGGTGCTACCGGGTGGATCAGCCGAGCAGCTTCAGCACGGACTGCTGCGAGCTGTTGGCCTGGGCGAGCATCGACGTGCCGGCCTGCTGCAGGATCTGGGACCGGGTGAAGGACCCCATCTCCGCCGCCATGTCGGTGTCGCGGATCTGGCTCTCCGACGCGGACAGGTTCTCGACCGCGACGTTCAGGTTGTTGATGGTGTGCTCGAAGCGGTTCTGGAGCGCACCGAGCGACGCACGGGTGTTCGAGACCGTCTTCAGGGCGGAGTCGATGGCGGTGATGGCCGCCTGCGACAGCGAGACGTTCTGCGAGACGGTGTTGCTCGCCGCCGACAGCGAGACGCTGGCGTTGAGGCCGAGGCCCGCCGCGCCGAGGCCGCCGCTGGTGTTGGCGCCGATGCTCACCGAGATCTGCTCGCCCACGTTGGCGCCCACCTGGAAGGAGCCCGAGAACGAACCGTTGAGCAGCAGCTGCGAGCCGAACTTCGTGGTGTCGGCGATCCGGGTGAGCTCGTCCTTGAGGGCCGAGAACTCCTGGTTCGCCGCGTCCTGCGCGTCGGTGTCCTGCGACCCGCCGTTGCTGCTCTGCACCGCGAGGTCACGCATGCGCTGCAGGATGGAGGTCGTCTCGTTGAGGGCGCCGTCCGCGGTCTGGACCACGTTGACACCGTCCTGCGCGTTGCGGACGGCGACCTTGAGGCCACCGATCTGCGAGCGCAGGCCCTCGGAGATGGACAGGCCGGCGGCGTCGTCCGCCGCGCGGTTGATGCGGAAACCGCTGGACAGCTTCTCCAGCGACTTGCTCATCTGGTTGTCGGTGACCGACAGGTTGCGGTACGCGTTGAGCGCCGCGATGTTCTGGTTGATGCGAAGACCCATGATGTGCTCCTCCGTGATGGGGTCCGAACGGCACCCGTCCGTGGGTGCCACCCAGCCAATCGTCTGGGACGACGGCGGGCTGAGGGTTTTGGGTTAGGCCGTCAGGGTGATGTCGCGTCGGGCGATCGCACCGCTCGCGACGGACGGCTGCGCGCGCGGGAACGGCGGCGGCGTGCTGAGGCCCTGGGCGGCGAACGCCGCCACCTGGGCGTAGTACGCGCTGCGCCGCCGGGCGACGACGCCGTCCGGGCGCTCCGGCGCGGGGACGGCCGCCGGCTCGAGGTGGGTGTTCATCCCGTCCTTCAGCAGCGCGAGCGCCTCGGCCCGCAGCTGCGAGACGCGCGACTCGGTGACGCCCAGCTGCTCGGCGATCTCGGCCATCGGCCGCTCGCCGAGGAAGTACTCCTGCACGACGACCCGCAGCCGCTCGGGCAGCGCGTGGACGGCGGCGGTGAGGTACCGCATCCGCTCGGCCTGCACGACGTGCTGCTCGGGGTCGGGCGCGTGGCTGGTGGCCCGGTGGTCGGCGACGTGGTCGTCGGCGCTGCCGTGCACCTCGACGAGCTGGTCGAGGCTGACGACGACGCTGCGGTGGGCGTCGGAGCGGACGGCGCTCATGGCGGCCTTGTCGCTCTCGAGCTCGCGGGCCAGCTCGACGTCGGTGGGCCAGCGGCCGAGCACGCCGGCGAGGCGCTCCTCGGCGCTGGCCAGCTGCTTGGCGCGGGTGCGGGCCCCGCGGCTGGCCCAGTCGGCGGCGCGCAGCTCGTCGACGAGCGCGCCGCGGATGCGGGTGCGGGCGTAGTGACCGAACGGCACGCCGGTCGTGGCGTCGTACGTGCGGGCCGACTTCACCAGCGCCAGCTGCCCGGCCGACACCAGGTCGTCGCGCTGCACCTGCTGCGGCACCCGGCTGATGATCTCGCTCACCAGGTAGCCGACGATCGGCAGGTGCGCGCGCACCAGGGTGCGGGCGGCCTCGTCGAGCGGGGCGTCGGGAGCGGCGGGGCGCGCGAGCTGGGCGCTGTGGTCGGGCATGAGAGGGGCATCGGACCGCCCCCGGGTCACCTGTAGCCCGGACGGGGTGCGACCTGCACACCTTCGGGTGCTTCCGCTCAGGTCGGTGCGACCCCCGTCGATGGGACGACGTCGGAGAAGGGCTCCGCCTACGGAGGTTGGTCATGGGCTTGGCCGAGGTGTCCACGGTCCTGTGGACCGAGCGGGAGCTCCTGGAGCTGCTGCTGTTCAAGCTCGAGGAGGAGCAGCTGGTGCTCGCCAGCGCGCGCACCCGGTGGCTGGCGCACGCCACCCGCGAGGTCGAGATGGTGATCGAGCAGATCCGCGGCGCCGAGCTGTCGCGCGCCGTCGCGGTCGACGACCTGGCCTCGGAGCTGGGCCTGCCGCCCGGTCCGAGCCTGAACGCGCTGGCGGACGCCGCGCCGGCGCCCTGGGACGAGCTGCTGCGCGGGCACCGCGAGGCGTTCCTGACGCTCACCGACGAGATCGCGGCGATGTCGCGCTCGAACCGCGAGCTGCTCGGTGCCGCGCAGCGCACCAGCCGCGAGGCCCTGCTGGGTCTGGAGACCACGGCCGGCGCGACGTACAGCCCCACCGGCGTGCAGACCGGCCCGGCCACCGCCCGGGTCATCGACCAGGCGCTCTGACCTCAGGACCACCGACCGGCCGCCGATAGGACGACCGGCGGCACCCGCGCAGCACCGACGACTCGAAGGGGAGGCACGATGAGCAGCACGTTCGGCGGCATCACGACCGCCCTGAACTCGCTGATGGCGCAGCGCCGCGCGCTCGACGTCGCGGGGCAGAACATCGCGAACGCCGGCACGGTGGGCTACACCCGCCAGCGCGCGAACCTGCAGGCCATCACGGCGTCCGGACACGGCGGCCTCTACGCCGGCCAGATCAGCGAGCCCGGCTTCGGCGTCGACGTCCGCTCGGTCGACCGGCTCGCCGACGCCCTCACCGACTCTCGGCAGCGCGACGCGCACTCGACCTCGTCGTTCGCCGCGGCGCGCGCCTCGGCGTACACGCACATCGAGTCGATCGTGAACGAGCCCAGTGACACCGGCGTGGCCTCGCAGCTCGCCGACTTCTGGTCGTCGTGGCAGGCCGTCGCGAACGCCCCCGGCGGCGACACCGCCGGCTCGGCGGCCCGCACGCAGCTGCTGTCGCAGGCGACCACGCTCGTCGGCAGCATCAAGTCCGCCCGCAGCGACGTGCAGGACTCCTTCGTGGCGGCGCGCGGCGACCTGAACAAGGTCGTCAGCCAGGTGAACTCCACCGCCAAGAGCATCGCCGACCTGAACGACCGCATCCGCATCGCGAAGGTCAACGACGGGCAGGCGAACGAGCTCACCGACCAGCGCGACCAGCTGGTGCTGCAGCTGTCGGAGCTCGTCGGCGCAACCAGCCGGGTGCGCGAGGACGGCACCGCGGACGTGTCCGTCGGCGGGTCGACGCTCGTGTCGAGCGGCCGCGTCACGCAGCTGTCGGTCAGCGGCGCCGGCGTGCTCGGCGACGTCGCCACCTCCCCGGTGCAGCTCACCTGGGCGGACGGCTCGGCCGCGCAGGTCAGCGGCGGCCAGGCCGGCGGCATGCTGTCGTCGCTGAACAGCACCTACCCGAAGGCCGCGGCCGGCTACGACGCCGTGGCCGCAGGGCTCATCTCGTCGGTCAACGCCCTGCACAGCACCGGCAAGGACCTCGACGGCACGACCGGCGTCGACTTCTTCTCCGGCACCGACGCCACCGACATCGCCGTCGCGATCACCTCCTCGAGGGGCGTCGCGGCCGCCGCCAGCACCGACGGCGCGCTCGGCGGCACCCTCGCCGACCGGATCTCCGCGCTGGCCAACAGCAGCGGCGGCCCGGACGCCGCGTGGGCGAGCTACGTGTCGCAGCTGGGCGTCGAGAGCCAGGCCGCCGGCCGCGCGCAGACCGTGCAGACGACGGTGCTCACCGCCGCCGACGCCGCCCGCTCGTCCGTCTCCGGCGTCAGCATCGACGAGGAGATGACGAACATGCTCATGTACCAGCGCGCCTACGAGGGTGCGGCCAAGGTGATGAGCGCCGTGGACGAGATGCTCCAGACCCTCATGTCGATCGGACGCTGACCATGCGCATCACCCAGGGCATGATCTCGGGCAACAGCCTGACGAACCTGCAGTCGAACCTCGAGCGGATCGGCAAGCTGCAGGAGCAGATGTCGAGCGGCCGCCAGCTGAACCGGCCGTCGGACTCCCCCGCCGGCATCAGCCAGGCGCTGTCGCTGCGGTCCGGCATCAAGGCCAACACGCAGTACGCCTCGAACGCCGGCGACGCGGTGGCCTGGCTGGGCACGATCGACACGACGCTCACGTCGTCGAACGAGCTGCTGCAGAAGGTGCGCGACCTGACCCTGCAGGCCTCCTCGACCGGCAACGCCGACCTGAACGCGCGGCAGGCCACCGCCACCGAGGTGGCCGGCATCCGGTCCTCGCTGCTCGGCCTGGCCAACACCTCCTACCTCGGGCGACCGGTCTTCGGCGGCACCACCGACGCCTCCAAGGCCTACGCGGACGACGGCACCTACCTCGGCGACTCGGGCGAGGTGACCCGCCGGCTCGCGCAGGACGTCACCGTGCGCGTCGACGCGCCGGGCCCCGCGACCTTCGGCGACGGCGACACCTCGGTGTTCAAGCTGCTCGACCGCATCGCCGCGAACATGACGACGAACCCCGCCGCGCTGCAGACCGACCTGGCCGACCTGGACGAGGCCGTGTCCGGCGTCCTGGGGCAGCTCACCGCAGCCGGCACCCGCTACGCTCGCGCCGACAGCCACCAGCAGGCGGCCGCCGACCAGGTGCTCGCACTGAAGTCGACGCTCTCCGGGGTGGAGAACATCGACCTGCCGTCGACGATCATGGAGCTGCAGTTGCAGCAGACCGCGTACCAGTCCGCGCTCGGCGCCACCGCCAAGGTGCTGCAGCCTTCGCTCCTGGACTTCCTCAAGTGAGCACCGCGACCGTGCAGGGACCGTCGGGCGAGCAGGAGCTGCCCGTGCTCGAGCTGGCCGAGGGCCTGCCGGGTCTGCCGGGCATGTCGCGCTGCGTGCTCGTGCAGCTCGACGACGAGGGCGTGCTGTTCCGCATGCAGTCGGTCATCGACACCGACCTCAAGCTCGTCGTCGCGGCGCCCACGCTGTTCTTCGGCGACTACTCCCCCGAGATCGACGAGGACACCGCCGCGTCGATCGGGCTGAGCGACACCGCCGACGCGCTGCTGCTCGTGGTGGTCACCGTGGGCGCGAGCCTGGCCGACTCCACCGCGAACCTCCTGGCGCCGATCGTGGTGAACGCCGCGACCCGCCAGGCGGTGCAGGTGCTGCAGCTCGAGTCCGACCTGCCGGTGCAGGCCCCGCTCGTCCCCGCCTGACCCCTCTGCGCACGTCAGCCCGCTGGACGCACGTCAGCCCGCTCCCCGGACCTCCGGGAGCGGGCTGACGTGCGTAGGGCTGCGGCGCGTGCGGCTAGAAGATCGCCTCGACGACGCGCTGGGCGGCCTTGCCGTCGTCCCAGGGCGCGAAGGTGCGCACGAAGTCGTCGTACCGGTCGGCGTACGGCGCGGCCGAGCGCGGCAGGGTGGCCAGCGCCTCGGTGACCTCGACGGCGCGCCGCAGCACCGGGCCGGGCACGACGTCCTCCATCTGCAGGTAGTGCCCGCGCAGCCGGCCCCGGTAGTGGTCCAGGTCGTGCGCGAAGAAGACCATCGGACGCCGGGTGACGGCGTAGTCGAAGAAGCTCGACGAGTAGTCGGTGACCAGCACGTCGGCCGCAGCGAGCAGGTCGGCCATGTCGGGGTGGGCGCTGACGTCGCGCACCCCGTGGCCGGCGCCGGCGGACGCGCTGACGAAGCGGTGCGAGCGCACCCACAGCACGACGTCGTCGCCGAGCGCGCGGCGCAGGCCCGGGTGGTCGAGCGTGGGCTGGGCCGCGTAGTGCGACCCCGCGACACCGCCGACGAGCGCGTCGTCGCGCCACGTCGGTGCGTAGAGCACCACCGGCTGGTCGGCGCGGACGCCGAGCGCGGCCCGGGTGGCCGCCGAGGTCTCGGTGCGGCGCGCGACGTCGGCGAGCACGTCGTTGCGCGGGTAGCCGGTCTCGAGCAGCTCGCCCTCGAAGCCGAACGCGCGGCGCAGGATCTTGCTGGTGAACGGGTTGGGAGACACCGCGTGCGTCCACTGCCTGGCCTGGTGGGCGATGTCGCGCAGGGTGGCCTCGCTGCGCGGTGCGATCGCGTGCAGGTCGAGGCGCAGCTTCTTCAGCGGCGTCCCGTGCCACGTCTGCAGCACGGTCTGGCCGGCGCGCCGCTCGAGGTGCGCGGGCGTCGCGTCGTCGTCGACCACCCAGCGGGCGCGGGCGAGCAGCTCGTGGTGGCGCAGGCTGTCGAGCAGCACCGGCTCGCAGCCGGCCGGCACCTGGCCGGAGCGGTCGGCCACGACCCAGTACCGGCGGGCGCTGTGCCCCACCCGCTCGAGCTCGCGGGCGATCGCGGCCGGGTTGCCGCCCGCGCCGACGCCGTGGAACGACGTCAGCAGCACCGCGTCGTCGAGCGGTGCGCGACGGGCGTCGCGGCCGGCAGCGGCCTGCTGCTGCGCGGACGGTGCGACCGGAGGCCGGACGACGAGCGACAGGACGCCCTCGTCGTCGGCGACCAGCGCGACGTGCTGCAGGTCGTCGTGCGCCGGCTCGGGCAGCACGACCTCGCCGCGCAGCACCGGCACGACGCCGTCCGCCGTCTCGGCGCGCAGCCGGTAGCTGCCGCGGGGCAGCGCGCGCCCCTCGACGGTCAGGGGTACACGGGTCGGACCCGTTGCGGCGCAGTCGATGTGGGCGTCGCGGCCGACGAGCACGAGCGACGTGACGTCCGGGCCGAGCGCCACCACGAGCTCGCGCGGAGCGAGCGACGGCGGGGACGTCAGCACCTCGGCACCCGTCGGGGCGAGGTCGTCGTCGTCGAGCAGCAGCTCGCCGCGCAGCGAGCCGGCGAGGTCGTCGACGACCCGCTGGGCGGCGCGGCCGTCGGCCATCGGGAACCAGCGATCGAGCAGCTCGCGTCGTGCGGCCGGGTCGCTCGCTCGGGTGGGCACCTCGCGCAGCCAGGCCTCGACCTGCGACCACTCGGTGGCCACGTCGGTCTCGTGCAGGTAGCCGCCCTCGGCGCTCGGGCCGGGCCCGTCGGTGCGGTGCAGGTAGAGCAGCGGGCGGCCGGTGAGCAGGAACTCGGTGGCCAGCGAGCTGAGGTCGCTCAGCATGCTGTCGGCGGCGGCCATCGCGTCGCGGTAGTCGGCCGACTCGTCGAGCACGACGTCGCCGGCGAGGGCGGCGGCCCGCAGCTCGCGCTCGAGGTGCGACAGCCCGGCGGCGCGCAGCTCGGAGAACAGCCGGAAGTGCGGCCGCACGACCAGCAGCAGGTCGTCGCGACCGGCAGCGTGCTGCAGCAGCGGCCGCACGTAGCGGGTGAAGGTCGACCAGCCGCCCGGTGCAGTGCGGAAGTGCGGGTTCCAGACCACCAGGTGGCGGTGGCCCGCCAGCTCGCGGAGGCGTCGCGAGCCCGCGGTGGGCTCGGCGGCGCGGGCCACGTCGTGCTTCGGGCTGCCGACGACGCGCACCGGGTCGTCACCGGCGGCGCAGTGCCTGGCGTACAGCTCGCGCTGCAGCGGGCTGGGCAGGTACGCGCGCCACGCCAGGCGGTGCAGCGGGCGGTCCCACAGCATGCTGGTCATCACGTCGCCGTCGATCGCGTTGTTGCCGTACGGCAGGTACGCGAGGCGGACGCCGTGCCGGGCCAGGTACTCGGCGTGGAACTGCCAGGGCCGCGCCTCGTCGTACGGGTTGTCGAGCAGCACCACGTCCACGTCGTCGAGGTGCTCGGCCAGCCAGCTCGCCGGCCGCGGCTCGTAGCCCTGACCGCGCAGGAAGTCTGCGGTGGCTCCGGACCGGACGTCGACGCTGCTGACGAGGGCGACGGGCACCAGCTCGACGTCGGCGCGCTCGGCCAGCAGCCGCCACACCGGCTCGACCGTCGCCCAGTAGCTCACGTGCTGGAAGAGGCCGACGACGCGCGGCCGGCGTGCGCCGTGGTGCAGCCGCAGCGCGGCCCGCACGTCACGACGGGCCACCAGCAGGGCGGCGTGCTCGCGGTCGGCCCGGGCCTTGGCGCGCTCCAGGGCAGCGGACGGCGCGGGGGCGGCGAGCGGCTCCGGAGCGACGGCGGTCTGCTCGGCCCAGAGGCTCTGTGCCGCAGCGGTGAGCAGCGCGACGGAGCGTGCGTCGGCGGCTGCGGAGCGACCCGCCTCGACGTGCACCTGCGCCGGCTCGGACGCCGCCTCGGCCGCGCCCAGCAGCACCAGCTCGGGCAGCTGCGCCGGGCGCTCGACCGCCTCGAGGCACCAGGTGAGCACCACCTGGGCCAGCGCCTCGTCGGGCTCGTCGACGCCGGCCACGCAGAGCACGACGTCGACGGGGTCGCTCGCCTCGAACAGCTGGGCGGCGGCGCTGACGACGACGCGGGCCGACCCGTCGGTGAGGCACTCGCGGCCGACGACCTCGACGACCACGCGGACCCGTTGCGCCGCAACGGGTCCGGCGGGCTGGTCCAGGTCGCTCATCGTGCGGAGGCCGTGACGGGCTCGACCGCCAGACCGGGGGCGTAGCGGGCGATGGCGGCCGTCAGGTCGGCGACCTCGTCGTCCGGCACGCCGGCGGCGACGGCGTCGAAGGCCTCGAACGCACCGGGTTCGCGCAGCACGTCGCCGAGCACCGCGTACGCGAGCGACCGCTCGGCGGCACCGCGGGCGGTGTCGGCCGCGATCGCCCGCAGCGGGCACAGCTCCGCGGCGCCGGCCTGGCGCACGTGGAGCGACCAGCGCAGCACGCCGTCGAGCGGCAGGTGCGTAGCGACCAGCGACCCGGCGACCAGCGCGCGGCGGTCACCGAGTCCGACCAGCGCCTCCAGCCAGCGGTCGGCGAGCTCGGGGTCGAGCCGCACGGCGTCGCGCAGCGAGCGGGCGACGAACTGCTCGCCGCCGGTGCGCGCCAGGTCGGCGAGCGGGTGGTCTGCGGCGACCGCGGCGCGCAGCAGGGCGGCGAGCGGCACGCTCTCCTGCCGGCGTCCGAGCAGGTCCACCAGCACCGCCAGGGCGTCCTCGTGCCGGCCGCGGGCCGTGGCCACCGCCGCCTGCAGGCCGGCGGCGTCGTCGGCGTCGAACGGCTTGCCCCACAGGTCGACGCCGCTGCTGGCGGTGGCCAGGTCGAGCTCCTGCTGGGCCGCCTCGGCGTCGCCGTGGTGCAGGTGCAGGCGAGCCCGGTAGAGCGCCACCGCGCCGTCGGACTCCCCCGCCGCGTGGATGGTCTGCAGCCAGCGGTCGTAGTCGCGCAGGTCGCCGAGCGCGAGCGCCGTGAACAGCGCGACACGGCCGGCCTGCACGAGCTCGGAGGGGTTGCCCCGCAGCCCGAGCACCTGGTTGAAGGCGTGCAGGCCCTCGGCCCGGCGTCCGGCGCTGACCAGGGCGCGGCCGAGGTTGCCCCAGGCCTGCGCCGTGGCGGCGTCGTCCGCGCCGGCCTGCTCGAGCGCGTCGACCTGGGCCTGGGCGATCGCCAGGTTGCGGACGTTCTTGTCCTTGGCCGCCATGCGGTCGGCCTGGTACCCGGAGTGCAGCAGCCGCACCGGAGCGGGCTCGTGCGACAGCACCAGCGAGGTGCCGTCGGTCGAGGTGACGGTCTCGTGCAGCGCACCGACCCAGCGCGCGGACGCGCGGCGGAACAGCCGCACCGGGCGGTGCTCCTCGCCGTCCTCGGCGGCCGACCAGGTGGTCGACACGACCGGCACGAGGACCAGGTCGGCGGTCTCGCGGCGCAGCCGCTCGCGCAGCGCCGCGACGTCGCCGCCGAGCACCTCGTCGGCGTCGACCGACAGCACCCACTCGCTGTCGACCAGCGCGAGGGCGCGGTTGCGGGCCGCCGCGAAGTCGTCGTCCCAGAAGCCGCGGACGACGCGCGCGCCGAGCCGCTCGCACACCGCCACGGTGTCGTCGGTGCTGCCGGTGTCGTAGACCACGACCTCGTCGACGGCGGGGAGCAGCGCCTCGACGCACTGCGCGATCACCGCCTCCTCGTCCTTGACGATGAGGGCCGCGGTCAGCCGGCCGTCGCCGGCGGGACGGGTCGCACGGCGCACCGGCTCGACCGCGACCGTGCCGGTGCTGCAGCGCACGCCCTCGATCGGGGGCAGCGAGATCTCGGCGGCCTGGGTGCTGCGCACGGCGGGGCCGAAGGCGAGCAGGTACGGGTCGGGGCTGCCGAGCAGGCCGACGCTGTTCGGCGAGCTGGCGAGCGCGGCCTCCACCTGCGCCAGCCACCCGCCGGCGACCTTGGCGTCGGAGCGGAGCACGACGACGAACCGGTCGCGGGTGGCCTCGGCCTCGACGACCTGCGACGTCTCCTGACCGGCGGCGGGCTGCACGCGGCGCACGCGGCGAGCCAGGTGCCCGGGCAGCTTCGGGGAGCGCGCCGAGACGCCGACGACCTCGACGTCACGACCCACGCTGCGCACGACCGCCGTCAGGCAGGCCACGAAGCGCTGGGGCGTGGTGACGTCGGTGACGACGATCGTCCGCTGGTGCTGCTGATCCGTCATGGTGTCCCTCGGCTCGTGCGACTGCGGGTGGAGTCGCCCGAACGGCCTATCGGCAGTCACCCGTTCGGCCTTGAACACCTGCTCGCGTCTGCTGCGCGACACGGCCCCCGCCCTGGCCCGCCGACCGGCCCGCCACCCCTACGCTGCGCTGGTGGCGATGACCGACCGGGCGGCGTGGGAGCGCGAGCGCGCCGCCGCCGAGCGCCTCGCCCGGGCCGAGCAGGCCCGCCTCGAGAAGATGCTCGAGCGGCTGGACGCCCGCGCCCCGAGCCGCACCCGCCTCACCGCCCAGCTCGGCAGCACCCGGCACGCCGTCCGCAGCACCCTGACGCTCGGCGAGTGGGTCTCGTACCTGCGCCGCGAGCAGCCCGCCCGCTTCCGCCACCTCGTCGTGGAGCTCGGCCCGCCCGCCTGACGGGGATGCCCGGTGTGCACCGTTCGAGGTGACACCGTTCGATGTCACCCGATTGGCACTACGTCCGAAATGCCGCGTGCGCGTAGCGTTCGAGCCGTGGTCGCCCCAGGCTGCGCCCCCCGATGCCCGTGGTCCGGGGCGGCCACGCACGGCAGGGCTTGCGCTACGAGCTGATCAGGGCTCGCAGTCCACGCCGTCGCCGTCGCGGTCCTGGTACCAGTCGTACTCGGGATCGACGCCCTCGGTGTACGGCCCGTAGCCGGCGTCGTTCGCGTCCCCGCACGTGCGGTACCGCGGGTCGAGCGCGGGCGCGGCGACAGCGTGCCGCTTCGCCTTCGACGTCTTCGTGACGGTCACGGTGCGCGCCGGACGGGTGACCGTCTTCGCAGGACGCGTCCTGGTCACGGTCGACGTGATCGTCGACGTCGTGACCTCCGCAGACACCGCCGCGACCGCCGCCGCACCCGCTGCCGTCACGGTCACCGTGGACGACATCGCACTCGGTGCGGGCGACGGCGCCTCCGCCGTCGCGGCGCCGTCACCCCCGGCGGCGCCGATGATCACACCGAGCACGAGCGCCCCGACGGACACCAGCGGCCACCCCCACCGCCGTCGCGGCTCCTCCACCCACAGCTGCCACCCGTCCGGGGCAGCCCCCCACCTCGGGTCCGGCGTCCACCCCGCGTGCGGCCGCCATCCCGCGGGCGGGGCCGGCCAGTTCGGCGGTGGGTTGAAGCGCTGCATGCGGGCCCCTCGTGGTCGTGACTCGTCCCCGGTGGACCACAGCCTGCATGACCGGCGTCACATTCGGTGGGGCTTTGGGTCAACCCGCCCGCGCGAGGTCGTGCGCCCGGACCTCCGCCGCCGCCGGTAGCCTCACCGCGACGGGGCAGTAGCTCAGCCGGTCAGAGCAGCGGACTCATAATCCGTCGGTCGTGGGTTCGAGCCCCACCTGCCCCACCCGACAGCGACGCCGGTCTACAGCCGGACGTCAACGGGCTCGCCCGGGATCTCGTTGGTGACGAACCACTCGTACCCGCCGGACACGAACGCGCCGTGCAGCTCGGCGTCTGCCTGGGGACCGACGTCGAACGCGTACGAGCGTCCCTCGCGATCGGCCGTGACGGCGCAGACGACGCCGACGGCCCGGTGCCGCCGGCAGGAGGCGACGACGCGCGAGAACCGGAGTGCCGTCAGCTGTCGGGCCAGTGAGGCCGTGACGTGTGCCGGCTGCCCCGGGCCGGACCAGCAGACCAGGAGTGACGGCCCGGAGGCAGGGTGGCAGGGCGTGGTCCCGTCGGGGGCAGGCAACGCGGCCAGGGCCGAGGCGGCGCGGGCGGTCGCGCGGCGTTCGCGCATCCCTGCCACCGCGTGCTGGGCGGCGACGAGACCGGACGCCGCCACCAGCAGGACGACGACGCTCAGCAGCACCTTCTTGGTGACGGTCACGTCATCAGGTGTCGACGCCGAGCGTCCCGTGCTCGACCGCCACCGTCCTCGGCGCCGGTGATGGCGGCGTGGCAGCGCGGCTAGGGTCGGCGCGTGACCGATCCGGAGGGACCCCGACTGACCGTCGGCGGTGCCGATCGGGCCCTCGACCAGCGACTGGGCGACGAGCTGAACGCCTTCAACCTGGACGCCTCGGGCAGCCGCGACCAGCGCGAGCTGAGCATCCGGGTGGATGACGAGGACGGCGAGCTCGTGGCCGGGCTGAGCGGGTGGACGTGGGGCACGTGCGCGGGCGTCGCGATGCTGTGGGTGCGGGAGGACAGCCGACGTGACGGGTGGGGCGCACGGCTGCTGCACGAGGCGGAGCAGGTGGCTCGCGAGCGGGGCTGCCGGCAGGTCGTCGTGTCGTCGTTCACGTTCCAGGCGCCCGGGTTCTACCAGCGGCACGGGTACGTCGAGCACGGCCGGACGACGGCGTTGCCGGTCCAGGGCGAGGCCGACGTGCACATGACGAAGGTCCTGATGCCGCCCACTGCCTGAGCGAGCGGGGTCAGGCGTCGAGCACGGCGTCGACCGTCTCGATCGCGGAGGCGAGCGCGGCGAGGCGGGCCTCGTCAAGGCGGTCAGTGGACAACGAGCCGGTGGTCGTGCCGGTGCGGTCGAACTGCTCGACCGCGCTGACGAGCACGCCGACGGGGCCCGAGCGGTGCACGAGCACCTCGACGAGGGCGGGGCCGAGCTTGGCCTCGTGGGCCACGGCGGCGGCGTCCACGCCGAGCACGTCGACGACGCCGCTCAGCAGGCCGGCCGCGTAGGCGGCGGGGGCCTCGGCGGGCGAGAGCACCCACGGGGCGAGCAGCTCGCAGGTGCGGGCGCGGGTGAGCACGTCGACCATGTCCTCGCGGGACGACGAGCGGCCGCCGAACGCCGCGAGGGTGACCCACGCGCTGAGCGAGCGGCGGCCGAGCAGCACCAGCGCCTGGCGCAGCGACTCGACCTGCCGGCCGGCGCCGCTGGCGGAGTTGACCGTGCCGAGGATGCGCAGCGACAGGGCGGGGTCGGCGGCGACGATGCGCTGGTGGTCGTCCGTCGTGGACGCCGGGTCGGTGAGCGAGGCGAGCACCTGCAGGCACACCGCCTGCGAGGGTCCGGCGACGGGAGCGGCCGCGCTGCGCTCCGGAGCGGCCGTCGGCAGCACGCCCTGGAAGAGGTCGAAACCCGCGGCGCGGCAGGCCTCGTACGTCGCGACGTCCGGGATCTGCTCGGCCAGCAGCTGCGCGTTCGGTGCGCACCCGCGCACGTACTCGACGAGCTCGGGCAGCTCGGGTGCCGGCTCCGGGACCGCGACGCGCAGCAGGTGCACCAGCGGCAGCAGCTGCTCGCAGGCGTCGCCGCCGACCGTGGCGTCGACGCACAGCCGGAAACCCTGCTCCAGCAACACGTGCAGCCCGGCCAGCACCTCGTCGTCCACGTCGTACTCGCCGAGCAGGTGCAGCGTCACGGCCTGCGGTCCGAACGGGACGGGCACCGCGCCGACCGCCATCGCGCGCGGCAGGTTCACCAGCAGGGTGCGGCGGCCGCCGCCGAGGCGCTCGATCGGGAACTGCGAGAACGCGCGGGTGACGAGGTCGGCGAGCTCGAGGTCGAGGTCAGGCGCCTCCCCCGACGTCCGCACGCCGAACCGCAGGTTGTACGCCACCACGTTGCCGACGCCGTCGTGCACGGCCTCGCGCCCGATGCTGCTGCGCACGGCGGACGGCGCGGGCAGCAGGTGCGCCGGGACGGCACCGGCGGCGGCGGTGGGTACGGCGGTCATGCGGAGGTCCTCGTCTCGAACGGCAGCACGCCTGTCATCGGCAGCGCGCCGACCGCGGTGAAGCGGCGCCTGCGAGGCTGTCCGGGTGACGCAGGTGGTGTGGGACATGGACGGGACGCTGCTCGACTCGACCGAGCTGGTGCCGCAGGCGCTGGCCGACGCGGTCGCCGAGCTCGGCGGGCCGGTCGTCGACCGCGACGCCGTCGTGGCGGCGTACGCGCGCGGCGTGCCGGAGGTGATCATGGAGCACCTGCTCGGCCGCCCGCTGGTGGACGGCGAGGCCGAGGCGTTCTACCGCCGGCTGGACGGCGCGCACCTGCAGCCGTACGACGGCGTGCCCGAGGCGCTGCAGGCTCTGCGCGACGCCGGGCAGCAGGTCGTCGTGTTCACCGGCAACGCCACGCGCGGGGCGCAGGTGCTGTTCGCGTCGGCCGGCGTCGAGGTCGACCTGCTCGTCGGCGGCGACCAGGTGGCACGGCCGAAACCCGCACCCGACGGCCTGCACGAGGTGGCCGCGCGGCTCGGCGTGCCGGTCGGCGAGCTGGCGTACGTCGGTGACGCACCCGCCGACCTCGGTGCCGCGCGCGCCGCCGGGGCCCTCGCCGTCGCCGCCGCCTGGGGTCACCTGCACGACCCCGCGCTGCCCGCCGACGTCCGGCTCCGCAGGCCGCAGGACGTGCTGCGGCTGCTCGGCTGACATCGGCTGACCCCGCCTGCGTCGGCTACCCGAGCCACCCGACCGCGACGGTCGCGTGCCGCTCGTACCAGTCGGGTTGGTGCGCCGGCGTGCCGGTGATCCGGTGCTGGACGGCGAGCGCCGCCGACAGCCCGTCCTCCCAGTCGAGGCCGCGCTCCTGGGGCAGCTCGGGACCGGTGCCGTCCGCGCGGTCGAGCACGTCGATCTCGCGCAGCAGCTTGCCGTCGCGGGCCAGGACGAAGGCGTTGTCGAGCTCGACGTCCCAGTAGACCGAGACGAAGGTGCCGTGCGCCGCCATGCGCACCGCTCGGTCGGGGTCGGAGCACGCGTACCCGTCGTCCTCGTAGGTCCAGGTCCATCCGCCGAGGCGCCCGGCGTAGGCGCCGCCGCGGTCCCCGTCCTCCGGGTCGAGCGGTTCCTGGTCGACGTACCGCCGCACCGCAGCCGGCGCCTCGAGCGGGGTCTGCGGCTCGTCGACCAGCTGCTGCAGCGCGGCGCGCGGCGACAACCCCCGCACGAAGGCGAGGCACGGCGTCCAGTCGTCGACGTCGGCCCACGCGAACGTGCGCTGGACGGCCGGGCCCTTCGGCGCGGGCCGCTCCTCCGCCGGCGCCTCGTCCTCGTCGCTCGCGTCGTCCGCGTCGTCCGCGTCGTCCGCGTCGCCGGCGACGCCGTCGGCCGGTGCTGGCGGCGGCACGCACCCGCCGCTCGGGTCCTCCGTGCCGACGCAGTAGATCGTCGGACGCTCGTCGACCGCGGCCCGCGGTGGCGTCTGGCTGCACCCCGTCAGCGCGACCAGCAGGGCGGCTCCGAGCAGCAGCGGGACGCGACGCACACCCGGCATCCTGCGCGCTGCACCGGGTCGTCGTCCGGGATTCGCTGCAGCTCGACCCGTCCGGCGCACAGGGAACCACCCCCGCGGCCGCTGCGTCGCAGGGGGCATGACGGTGCGCCGGTTCGGGGTCGTGGTGGTGGCGCTGGTGGCCGCGGTGGTGGCGTGGCCGGTGGAGTGCGTGCAGGGCAGCGACGACGAGGTGGCGCGGTGCTCGAGCGCGATCGGCTGGACGCCGCCGGCCTGGGCGCTCGTGCTGCTCGCGCTGGCGGTGCTGGCGCTGGCCGCGGTCGCCTGGCCGCGTCGGCTACAGCGGCCGAAAACCGCGCAACCGCAGGCTGTTGCCGACGACGAACAGCGATGAGCAGGCCATGGCCGCGCCGGCGATGACCGGGTTCAGCAGGCCGGCGGCGGCGAGCGGGATCGCGGCGACGTTGTAGCCGAACGCCCAGAACAGGTTGCCCTTGATGGTGCCCAGCGTGCGCCGGGCCAGCCGGACGGCGTCGGCGGCGGCGAGCGGGTCGCCGCGCACGAGCGTCAGGTCGCCGGCCTCGATGGCGGCGTCGGTGCCGGTGCCCATCGACAGGCCGAGGTCGGACTGCGCGAGCGCCGCGGCGTCGTTCACGCCGTCGCCGACGAACGCCACGACCCGCCCCTCCCCCTGCAGGCGCTGCACGACGGCGACCTTCTCGTGCGGCAGCACGTCGGCGACGACGTCCGCAGGCGCGATGCCCACCTCGGCGGCGACGGCGTGCGCGACGCGCTCGTGGTCACCGGTGAGCAGCACCGGGTGCAGGCCGAGGTCGCGCAGCCGCGACACGGCCAGGGCGGACGTCGGGCGCAGGGTGTCGGCGACGACGAGCAGGCCGCGCACCGCGCCGCCCCAGCCGGCGAGCACCGCCGTGCCACCGGCGTCGAGGGCGTCGTCGAGCGCGCGGCGGACGCCGTCCGTCAGCTCGAGGCCGGCGTCCGCCAGCAGCTCGGGGCGGCCGATCGTGACCTCGACGCCGTCGACCGTCCCGCGGACGCCGAGCCCCGCCGTGTTCGCGAAACCGTCGACCGGGGGCAGGTGCTGCGTGCCGAGCCGCTCGCGCGCGCCAGCCGCGACGGCACGCGCGACCGGGTGCTCGGAGGCGTCCTCGAGCCCGCCGGTGCGCCGCAGCAGGTCGCGCTCGTCGGTGCCGGACGCCGCGACGACGGTGGTGAGTCGCATGCGGCCGGTGGTGAGCGTGCCGGTCTTGTCGAGCACGACGGTGTCGGCGCGGCGCGTCTGCTCGAGCACCTCGGGCCCCTTCACCAGGATGCCGAGCTGCGCACCGCGGCCGGTGCCGACCATGAGCGCCGTCGGCGTGGCCAGCCCGAGCGCACACGGACAGGCGATGATGAGCACCGCCACGGCCGCGGTGAAGGCGGCGGCCGCTCCCCCGCCGGCGAGCAGCCAGCCGACCAGGGTGCCGACGGCCAGCACCATGACGACCGGCACGAACACCGCGCTCACCCGGTCGGCGAGCCGCTGCGCCTCGGCCTTGCCGTGCTGCGCGCGCTCGACCAGCCGGGCCATCCGCGCCAGCTGCGTCTCGCCGCCCACCCGCGTCGCGCGGACCACGAGCCGGCCGTGCGCGTTCACCGTGCCGCCGACCACCGCGTCGCCCACCGCGACCTCGACGGGCACCGACTCGCCGGTGAGCATCGACGCGTCGACCGCGCTGCTGCCGTGCTCGACCACGCCGTCGGTCGCCACCTGCTCCCCGGGCCGGACGACGAACCGGTCGCCCACCGCGAGGCGCTCCACGGGCACCCGCACCTCGACCGGCACGGGGGCACCCTGCGCCGACGGGGGCGGCACGGGGGCACCCTGCGCCGACAGGAACGGCACGGGGGCACCCTGCGCCATAGAGGAGGGGGCCGCGGAGGGGTCGACGAGCAGGGTCACCTCGCGGGCGCCGAGCTGCAGCAGCGCGCGCAGGGCGGCACCGGCGCGGCGCGTGGAGCGGGCCTCGGCGTACCGCCCGGCGAGGATCAGGGTGGTGACCGCAGCGGCGGTCTCGAGGTAGATCGTGCCGAGCCCCTCGCCGCGGCGGACGGTCAGCTCGAAGGGGTGCCGCATGCCGAGCTCGCCGGCGGTGCCGAGGGTCAGGGCGACGACCGACCAGGCGTAGGCGGCGAGGGTGCCGACCGACACCAGCGTGTCCATCGTGGCCGTGCGGTGGCGCAGGTTCAGCCAGGCGGCGCGGTGGAACGGCAGGCCGCCCCACGCCACGACCGGGGTGGCGAGCACGAGCGACGCCCACTGCCAGCCGGTGACCTGCAGCGTCGGCACCATGGCGAGCAGCACGACGGGCAGCGACAGCGCCGCGCTGACGAGCAGGCGCCGGCGCAGCAGCCGCGCGTCGAGCTCGGCCGCCGCCTCGTCGTCGCCGCCCGCGGACGGCAGCGTCGCCCGGTACCCGGCGTCCTCGACGACCTGCACGAGGTCGGCGGGCGTCAGGTCGTCGGCGTACGAGACGCGGGCCCGCTCGGTGGCGAGGTTCACCGTCGCGCTGACGCCGGGCAGCCGGTTGAGCTTGCGCTCGATGCGGCCGGCGCACGACGCGCACGTCATGCCGCCGATCAGCAGCTCGACGTCGTGGCCGGTGGGTGCGGTCATCCGAGCGCGTACCCGGCCTCTTCGACGGCACCGCGCACGGCGTCGTCGCTCAGCGGCTCGGCGGCCGCGACGGTGACCTGGCCGCTGCCGAGGTCGACCTGCACGTCGCGGACACCAGGCAGCTCCTGCACCTCCTCGGTGACCGAGCGCACGCAGTGCTCGCACGTCATGCCGGTGACCGTCCAGGTGCCGGTCCAGTCGTCCTGCTCGCTCGTCATGGTCCGCCCTCTCGTCGACTTCGGACCACTGTACCCCCTGGGGGTATCCGTGAGCGCTCCGGACCCCTGGCGCTACAGGACTGCCGCGATCGTGCCGACAGCCAGAACAGTGCCGCACCCGGCCACCCCGGCTCGAGCAAGCGGGCGACCCACACCCTGGAGACTCCTCGTGCCCCACGACGACGACTTCGAGCTCCTCGAGCAGGTGCTCGCGGACCAGCGTCTGCGCACCGTGTTCCAGCCGCTCGTCGACCTCGACTCCGGAGCCGTCGTCGGGTACGAGGCGCTGACCCGCGGCCCGGCCGGCACGGCGCTCGAGACGCCCGACCGCCTCTTCGCCGCCGCCCGCAGGCACCGCCGCCTCAAGGACCTCGACGTGGCCTGCCGCACCACCGCGCTGCGCACCGCGAGCGAGGCCGGCCTGACCCGCCCGTTCACCCTGTTCGTCAACGCCGAGCCCGAGGCCCTCGACGGCTGGCGGCCGGCCGCCGAGCACGAGGCGCTGGGCTTCAACATCGTCGTCGAGCTGACCGAGCGCGAGCTGACCGCCCGCCCGGCGCAGCTGCTGCAGGCCGTGGCGCGGGTGCGCGAGCTCGGCTGGGGCGTCGCGCTGGACGACGTCGGCGCCGACCCCGCGTCGCTGGCGCTGCTGCCGCTGGTGCGCCCGGACGTCGTGAAGCTCGACCTGCGGCTCGTGCAGGACCGGCCCACCGCCGACATCGCGGCCGTCGTGAACGCCGTGCACGCCGAGGCCGAGCGGTCGGGCACGCTGGTGCTCGCCGAGGGCCTCGAGACCGCCGACCACGTGCTGACCGCCCGCGCGTACGGCGCGACGATCGGCCAGGGCTGGCACTTCGCCCGGCCCGGCGACCTGCCCGCGGTCGGCGCGGTCACCGCCCCGACCGAGCGCGAGACCGTGCGGATCAGCCCGCGCCGCGACGGTCGCGCCGACGTCAGCCCGTTCGACGCCGTCGCCCGCACCCGCACGCCGCGCGCCGCCGACAAGCGCCTGCTGATCGCCGTCAGCAAGCACCTCGAGGCGCAGGCCCACGCGGCCGGCGACAGCGCGATCGTGCTGAGCGCCTTCCAGGACGTGCGGTTCCTGACGCCCGCGACGAAGCGGCGGTACGCCGCGCTCGCCGAGTCGTGCGCGTTCGTCGCCGCGCTCGGCGAGGACGTGCCGGCCGACCCGCTGCCCGGCGTCCGCGGTGGCGCGCTCACCGGCCGCGACCCCCTGCTCGGCGAGTGGGACATCGCGGTGCTCGGCCCGCACTTCGCCGCCTGCCTGGTCGCCCGCGACCTCGGCGACGAGGGCCCCGACATGGAGCGCCGCTTCGAGTTCGTGCTGTCGCACGACCGCGAGCTCACCATCCGCGTGGCCGGGTCGATGATGACCCGCGTGTGGCCCGAGCCGCCGGTGGCCGACCTGCCGCAGCTGCCGGTGACCCGGGTCGGCGCGCTGCCCGGTCCTCGCACCCCGCTGGGCGAGGCGACGGGCACGGCCGCGCTCTCCGAGGCCCTGCCCGGCCACCTGCTCGACGCGCCGCTGCTGCAGCGCGCGCTCGACGCCGCGACCACCGGCATCACCGTGTCGGACGCCCGCCTGCCCGGCCAGCCGCTGATCTGGGTGAACAGCGCGTTCGCCCGGCTCAGCGGGCAGTCGGCCGACGAGGTGCTCGGCCGCAACTGCCGGTTCCTGCAGGGCCCCGGCAGCGACCCGCGCGTGATCGCCGACATCAGCGCCGCCATCGCCGCCGGCGAGGGCATCCACACGCGGCTGCTGAACTACCGCCAGGACGGCACGCCCTGGTGGAACGAGCTGAGCCTGAGCCCGGTGCTCGACGAGCACGGCGTCGTCACCCACTACATCGGCGTGCAGGACGACGTCACCGCACGGGTCGAGGCCGAGGCCCGGGTGACCCACCTGGCGTACTCCGACGCCCTGACCGGGCTCGCCAACCGCACCCGGCTCGCCGACGCCCTGCGCGAGGGGCTCGAGCGCGGACGCCGTCGCGGCAGCTCGACCGCGCTGCTGTTCGTCGACCTCGACAACTTCAAGGACGTCAACGACCGGCTCGGCCACAGCGGCGGCGACGAGCTGCTCGCGCTGGTCGCCGAGCGGCTGCGCAGCGTGCTGCGGGCCGACGACCTGCTGGCCCGGCAGGGCGGCGACGAGTTCCTCGTGCTGCTCACCGACCTGCCGGCCCAGGCCTCGCAGGTGGCGGAGCGCGTCGCGTCCGGCATCGTCGACGCACTGCGCGAGCCGTTCGTGCTGGACGCCGTGACCCTGCAGGTGGGTGCCAGCGTCGGCGTCAGCGTGGTGGGTCCGGGCGACCACGGCGCCGCCGCGGAGCTGCTGCTGCAGCGGGCCGACCAGGCGATGTACGCCGCCAAGCGGGCCGGCCGCGGCAGCTGGCAGACGCTGCTCGTCGGCTCGTGAGCGGCCGACCGGGCGCCCGGGGCTGAACCCCGGGGGCCGGCGACACGTCACACAGGTTGACGGACACCACGACCGGAGCGAGGCGTCATGCCGAAGATCTGCGCGACCTGTCCGAGCTGCGGCTCGGTCGACCTCACCGCCGACGAGGTGCTGCTCTGCCAGTGCTCCGTCGCCGACTGGTCGTTCTACCGCTTCACCTGCCCCGGCTGCGGCGAGTCGATCCGCAAGGACGCTCCCGCCCGCGCCCGGCGGCTGCTGATGCTGGCCGGCGTCGAGCCGGTCTCGTGGCAGGTGCCGCTCGAGGCCCTCGAGCCGCACGCCGGCGAGCCGATCACCTTCGACGAGGTGCTCGAGTTCGCCCTCCGCCTCGAGCAGGTCGGCGACCCGTTGACCGAGCTGGCGGCGCCGCGCACCAGCGGCGGCTAGTCGATCGCCTCACGGCAACCGAAGCACACGTCGTGACCCTGGCCCGCCGGTCGCGCTAGCGTCGCGGGATGGGGCGACGGGGGCGGGTGGCGTGGGGGCCGGTGCTGCTGCTGCTGGTGCTGTCTCCGGTGTGCGCGGAGTACCTGGCGGCGTACGACAGCACGACGGGTGACGCGGTGGCGCTGGTCGCCGGGCTGATCGTGCTCGCGCCGCTGTACGGCGCACCGGCGCTCCTGATCCGCGAGGCCGCCCGGCGGTACGGGCTGGGGTGGACCGGGGTGCTGCTGCTGGCGTTGGCGTTCGGGGTGCTGCAGGCGGGGCTGGTCGACCAGTCGCTGTTCGCGCTGGAGTACCACGGCATCGCGGTGTGGCACGACATGGTGCGGGGCACGTGGCTCGGCCCGCTCGGCACCAGCGCGTACGACGTGCAGAACTTCGTGGGGGGCCACGTGGTCTACAGCATCGCGGCGCCGATCGCGGTGGCCGAGGGGCTGGCGGCTCGCTCTGGACGGGACCGGACGACGTGGTGCGGCCGCATCGGGCTCGGCGTCGCGGCCCTGACGTGGATCGCCGCGGCGCTGCTGGTCTGGGCCGACGAGCGCTCGCAGCAGGCGCAGCCCGTGGCACCGGCCCGGTTGCTCGGCGCCGCAGTCGTCGTGGTGGCGCTCGTCGTCACGGCGGTGCTGCTCCGGCGCCGTGCCCGCCGTGCACCGGTCGACGCACCGGCACCGCGCTGGTGGGTCGTCGTGCTGGTCTCGCTCGCGCTGGCCCTGGTGAACCAGACGCTGTCGACGACGTGGGCCGGCACCCTCGGCGCGACGGCCGCGCTCGTCGTCGGGGCCGTGCTGCTGCACCGGTGCTCGCGACGCACCGGCTGGGGTCCGCGCCAGGCCGTCGCCGTGGCGGCCGGCGTCCTGCTGGCCCGCGGCGGCTTCGCGTTCACCTACGACCCGCTCACCGGCGACGTCGGCACCGGCCGCAAGCTGGCGCACGACGCCGTGGTGCTGGCGCTGGTGCTCGGCGCCTGCGTGCTCGCGGCGCGGCGTCCGGCCGGCGAGCGATCTGCGTCTGGGACGCTCGCGTGATGCCGCACGAGCTTCGCGCCCTCCCGCTGGCGCTGCCGCTGCTGGCCGCCGTCGCCTTCGCCGGTGCGCTGTGGTGGCTGCACCGGCGCGCGGCGCTCACCCCGCTGCGCGTCGCGGTGGGCGCCGTCGCGGCGGTGTACGTCGCAGGGATCGTCGCCAACACCGTGCTGCCGATCACCTTCGGGTCCGCCGTCGACCCGCCGCCGTGGACGGTGTTCGTGAACGCCGTGCCGCTGGTGAACACGGAGCCGGCGGACGACCTGCAGAACGTCCTGGTGTTCGTGCCGCTCGGGGCGCTGCTGCCGCTCGTGTCCCGCACCGGGTCGGCGTCGCGCGTGCTCGGCCTCGGCTTCGCGCTGAGCCTGTCGATGGAGCTCGTGCAGCTGCTGAACGCCGTCACCGGGCACGGCGGGCACGTCGCCGACGTGAACGACCTGCTGGCGAACACCGTCGGCGCGCCGCTCGGATACGCGCTGTTCCGCGGTGCCCTGCTGGTGCCCGTGCTGCGCCGTCCGGCCGATCGAGCGACCTGGCCGGCGGCACCAGAACCGTTGCGGCTCAGTGGAACTGCGGCACGATGAGCCAGATGCCGAACAGCACGGCCGCGGCGCAGAGGGCGAAGCAGAGGTAGGCGGCCGCGCGTCCCGCGGCGGTCGGCTGCACGACGGTCACCCGGTCGTCCCCCGCGCCGGCCGAACCGCCGCCGGCCAGCGACACCAGGCCGAGGGAGAACACGGTGACGACGCCGACGCCGAAGGCGAGGCTGACGCCGGCCACCAGCAGCAGGGCGTGCCAGTCGATGGTCA
Source organism: Angustibacter aerolatus (assembly GCF_054776675.1). Lineage (NCBI taxonomy): Bacteria > Bacillati > Actinomycetota > Actinomycetes > Kineosporiales > Kineosporiaceae > Angustibacter > Angustibacter aerolatus. The sequence continues at coordinate 4,565 of NZ_BAAHBM010000031.1, read as the reverse complement.
TCTGCGGGTCCTCTCAGGCCGCCGCACCGGCGGTGGCCGGCGACAGCTGGACGTCGGGTGCGTCGTTCACGTTCGACGAGGTGACCGGTCGGCGGCGCGCCGCGGCGAACGCCAGCCCCATCAGGGCGACGGCGACCAGCGCGACGACCACCACGCCGACGGTGCCGCTCGACGCGAGCTTCCCGCCGAAGGCGCCGACGACCCCGGCGGCCGGCAGCGTGAGCAGCCACGCGGAGGCCATGCGGCCGGCCACGTTCCAGCGCACCTCGGCCAGCCGGCGTCCGACCCCGGCACCGAGGATGCCGCCGGAGACCACCTGCGTCGTCGACAGCGCGAACCCGAGGTGGGCGGAGGCGAGCAGCGTCGCGGTCGACGACGCCTCGGCGGCGAAGCCCTGCGGCGGCTGGATGTCGGTGAGGCCCTTGCCCATCGTGCGGATGATGCGCCAGCCGCCCGAGTAGGTGCCGGCGGCGATCGCCGCGCCGGCGAGCAGGATGACCCACCACGGCGGGCCCGAGCCCTCGCGCAGCGACCCCGACGCGATGAGCACCAGCGTGATGATGCCCATCGTCTTCTGCGCGTCGCCCGTGCCGTGCGCCAGCGAGACCAGCGACGCGGAGACCGTCTGCCCGTGCCGGAACCCGGACCGCGCGGTGTCGGCCGAGCGCGCCGTCAGCCGGTAGGCGATGAACGTCGCCAGGCCGGCGACCACGCCGCAGATCAGCGGGGAGGCGACCGCCGGCAGCAGCACCTTCGACACCACGGCGGAGAAGTGCACGGCGTCGCTGCCGGCCGCGACCCACGTCGCGCCGATCAGCCCGCCGAAGAGCGCGTGCGACGACGAGGAGGGCAGGCCCAGCAACCAGGTGGCGAGGTTCCAGGCGATCGCGCCGACCAGGCCGCCGAACACCACGGCGGGCGTGATCTTCGCGTCGTCGATGAGGCCGCTGGAGATGGTCTTGGCCACCTCCGTCGACAGGAACGCCCCGACGAGGTTCAGCACCGCGCAGATGCCGACCGCGACCCGTGGTCGCAGGGCACCCGTCGCGATCGACGTCGCCATCGCGTTCGCGGTGTCGTGGAAGCCGTTGGTGAAGTCGAAGGCCAGCGCCGTGACGATGACGACGACCACGAGGAGGGAGACGTCCACGCGCTGCTCCTGGAGGGTTTCAGTGAGAACCGTTGCCGGACGCACGGACGCTAGCCGCGCAGGGTGAACGCCGGTCGGCGCCAGGACGACCATCAGGGGGCCGTCGTGACGCCGGCCACGACGCGCGGCGTTCACCGGACGTCCACCGCGAGGACGCCGACGCGTGCCACGGTCCAGCGTGCCGACCCTCGAGCGCGCCGACCACGCCCCGGCCGAACGCACCCTCGTGCAGGTGCTGCGGGACACCGCCGCCGCGCACCCCGAGCGGCCCGCGGTCGACGACGGCCACGAGGTGCTCGACTACGCGACCCTCGTGCGGCGGGCCGAGGAGGTCGCCGATCGGCTCCGGCGGGCCGGGGTGCGGCGCGGCGACCGGGTCGGCGTCCGGCTGCCGTCGGGCACCGCCGAGCTGTACGTCTCGGTGCTCGGCGTGCTGGTCGCGGGGGCGGCGTACGTGCCGGTCGACGCCGACGACCCGCGCGAGCGCGCGCGGCTGGTGTTCCGGACGGCGGGGGTGCGGGCCACGCTCACGAGCACCGGCCTGCGCGTGCGCGACGCCGACGTCGCCGCCGAACCCGTCCGGGTGCCGGACGGCGGCGACCCCGGGCCGGACGACGACGCCTGGGTCATCTTCACGTCGGGCTCGACGGGCACCCCGAAGGGCGTCGCGGTGCGGCACCGTTCGGCGGCCGCGTTCGTCGACGCCGAGGCGCGGCTGTTCCTGCAGGACGCGCCGATCGGCCCCGGCGACCGCGTGCTGGCCGGCCTGTCGGTGGCGTTCGACGCCTCGTGCGAGGAGATGTGGCTGGCCTGGCGGCACGGCGCCTGCCTCGTGCCCGCCCCGCGCGCGCTGGTGCGCTCGGGCATGGACCTCGCGCCGTGGCTGGTCGACCGCGGCATCACCGTCGTCTCGACCGTGCCGACCCTGGCCTCCCTGTGGCCCTCGGCGACGCTGGACGCGGTGCGGCTGCTGGTGTTCGGCGGCGAGGTCTGCCCGCCCGAGCTCGTCGACCGGCTGGCGACGCCCGGCCGGGAGGTCTGGAACACCTACGGCCCCACCGAGGCCACGGTCGTGGCGTGCGCCGCGCAGCTGCACGCCGGCGAGCCGGTGCGCATCGGGCTGCCGCTCGACGGCTGGTCGCTCGCGGTGGTCGGTGAGGACGGCGCGCCCGTCGCCGACGGCCAGGTGGGCGAGCTGGTGATCGGCGGTGTCGGTCTGGCCCGCTACCTCGACCCCGAGCTCGACGCCACCCGCTTCGCCCCGATGCCCTCCCTCGGCTGGCAGCGGGCCTACCGCAGCGGCGACCTCGTGCGCGCGGAGCCTGAGGGGCTGGCGTTCGTCGGCCGGGCCGACGACCAGGTCAAGGTCGGTGGCCGGCGCATCGAGCTCGGCGAGGTCGACGCCGCGCTGCTGCGACTGCCCGAGGTCGGCGGGGCGGCCGCGGCGGTGCGCACCACGCCGGGCGGCACCAAGGTGCTCGTCGGCTACGTCACCACCCGCGGCGGCGCCCCGCTCGACCGCGCCGCCGCCCTGGCCCGGCTGCGCGAGAGCCTGCCCGCGGCGCTGGTGACGCTGCTCGCGGCGGTCGACGACATCCCCACCCGGACGTCGGGCAAGGTCGACCGCGACGCGCTCCCCTGGCCGCTGCCGTCGGTGTCGGACGGCGCCGCCGACGCCTCGCTCGACGGCACCGCCGCGTGGCTGGCCGGGCTGTGGTCGCGGGTGCTCGGCACGCCGGCGACAGCCGGCTCCGACTTCCTCGCCGACGGCGGCGGCAGCCTGGCCGCCGCGCAGCTCGTGGCCGCCGCCCGCGAGCGCTACCCGCAGGCCACCGTCGCCGACGTGTACGAGAACCCCGGGCTGCTGCAGCTGGCCGCGCGCCTCGACGAGCTGGCGCCCGCCGACACCGACCGCGAGCCGGCCCGGCCGACGGCTCCCGTGCCGCTGCGGGCGCAGGTCGTGATGCAGCTGGTGAGCGCGCTGCTCGCCGTGGCGACGGGGCTGCGCTGGCTGACGCTCGCCGGCACCGCCGCGCTGGTCGTCGACGGCCCGCGCTGGTTCCCCGACGTCCGGTGGTGGGCGCTGCTGCCCGGGTGGCTGCTGCTGCTCACGCCGTGGGGACGGATGGCCGGCACGGTCGCCGTCGCGCGCACCCTGCTGCGCGGGCTGCGGCCGGGCACCTACCCGCGTGGCGGCTCGGTGCACCTGCGGCTCTGGGCGGCGCAGTCGGTGGCCGACGCCCTGGGCGCCGACGGCCTCGCCGGTGCGCCGTGGATCCCGGTCTACGCGCGGGCGCTGGGCTGCCGGATCGGCAAGAAGGTCGACCTGCACTCGCTGCCCCCGGTGACCGGCATGCTGACGCTCGGCAAGCGCGCTTCCGTCGAGCCGGAGGTCGACCTGAGCGGCGTCTGGGTCGAGGGCGACGTGGTGCACGTCGGACGCGTCCGCGTGGGGGCCGGCGCCACCGTGCGCACCCGCACCGTGCTGCTGCCGGGCGCTCGGGTCGGCCAGGACGCCGAGGTGTCCGCCGGCAGCGCGGTGGGCGGCTCGGTGCCGCCGGACGAGCTGTGGTCGGGGTCGCCGGCCACCAGAACCGGTGTCGCGCACCGGGACTGGCCGCGCAAGCGGGGTCCGCGCGACGGGCGCTGGGCCTGGGTCTACGGCCTCACCGCCGTCGCGCTCGCCTGCCTGCCGGTGGTGTCGCTGGTGGCCGCCCTGCTCGTCGTGCTGCCGGCCGTCGACCGCTCCACCGGCCCGGGGGACGCCGCCGTGTCGGTGCTGGCCCGGGCGCTGCCGGCCGCGCTCGTGGCGCTGCTGGTGCAGCTGCTGCTCACCGGCGTCACCGCCCGGCTGCTGCAGCTCGGGCTGCGCGAGGGCGACCACCCGGTGCTGAGCCGCCGCGGCTGGCAGGTGTGGGCGACCCACCGGCTGCTCGACGACGCGCGCACCTGGCTGTACCCGGTGTACGCCAGCCTGCTCACCCCCACGTGGCTGCGGGTGCTCGGCGCGCGGGTCGGTCGCGGTGTCGAGGCCTCGACCGTGCTGCTGCTGCCGCGCACGACGACCGTCGGCGACCACGCGTTCCTGGCCGACGACACGCTGGTCGGCAGCTACCAGCTCGCGCACGGCTGGCTGCGGGTGCGCCCGGCCGTCGTCGGCGAGCGCGCCTTCCTCGGCAACTCCGGCATGACGGCGGGTGGCCGGCAGGTGCCGGACGGCGGGCTGGTCGCGGTGCTGTCGAAGACGCCGGCCGAGGCCGGGCAGGGCACCTCGTGGCTGGGGTCGCCGCCGGTGCTGCTGCAGCGCGCGCCGGCCGCGCGCGGTGACGACGGGCCGCCCGCGTCCGCTCCGGACGGCGGTGCGGCGGGGACGACGTCCGACCGCACGTTCGCCCCGGCCCGCCGGCTCGTGGTG
>NZ_BAAHBM010000030.1:0-38390 GCF_054776675.1 Angustibacter aerolatus | reverse complement strand
GCCCGGCGGGCGGCGGCCGCGCGCTCGGCGGCGGCCTTGCGGGCGGCCTCGGCGCGACGGCGGGCCTCCTCCTCCAGGCCGGCCTGGCGCTGCTCAGCCAGCTGCACCGACGTCTGCTGCAGCGATGCGAGCTGGGCGATGAGCGAGGTGCGCTGGGCGCTGATCGAGGCGGCCTCGCTGGCGGCGGCGCCGGCTCGGTCGGCCGCGGCCTGCCGAGCTCGCTCGAGCCGGGCAGCAGCCGCCTGCTGCTGCGCCAGCGCGAGGTCGGCCTGGCGGCGCATGAGCTCGGCGACGACCTTCGCCGCGTCGGCGGTGCCGAGCGCCTGGTTGGTGATCGAACCCGCGAGCCGGACGCCGGCGGCGTGGTCGGCGAGGTCCTGCGGCGACGAGACGCCGGCCAGCACCTCGATGCCGCCGAGCTGCGGGCCGCTGACGTAGGTGTCGACGGCGAGCCGGCCGACGGCCTCGCGCGCGTCGTCGGCCCGCTGCTGGGCGGCCGTGGCACGGGCGCGGGCCTGCTGGGCGGCCTTCGTGCGCTGGTCGAGCTCGACCTTGGCGGCGTTGTACGCCTCGGCGGCGACCTCGGCGGCCGTCTGCGCCTGCTCGAGCCGGGCGGAGGCCACGGCGAGCTGGGCCTGGATGGCGTCGACCTGGCCGGCCTTGCTGGTGACGGCGTGCTTCGCGTCGTCGACCTGCTGCTTCGAGGGGTACACCGGCCGGCCGGACCCGCTGGGGTCGGCGAGCGCAGGCGCCGCACCGGCGGTCAGCACGGCCGCGACGAGTGCACCCGTGACGGTCAGGGCGAGCGCGTGGCGGGGGCGGGCTGCAGAGGACACAGGGCCCCTTCGGTCCGTCGGACGCCGGACCTGAGCGGCCGACGGCGGCCACGGAGCGTGGGCGCGCCCGACAGACAGTAGGCCACTTCGGCCACAGAAGGAACACCAGTCACACAAGTCTCGCGGCAAGATCTCACGAGATCGGCACCGATCGGCGGACCGACACGCCGAATGACACGTGTGTGATTCAGCGCTCGCGGGGGTAGAGCCACCGGCGGACCCGCGCGGTCAGCCAGGGCATGACCACCCAGGTCATCAGACCCACCAGCGCCAGGGTGAGCACCAGCGAGCGCACGACGAGGTGGTGCAGGTGCGGCGCCACGAGCCAGGCGAACAGCATCTGCAGCGGCAGCACGGCGACGACGGTCAGCAGGGCCTGCTTCCAGCGGGGCGGTGCCGCCAGCCCGGGGCGGCCGGGCAGCTCGAACCACGCCTCCAGCCCGGTCACCCTCTGCGCGCGGTCGGCCAGCACGAACGGCGCCAGGCGCCCGAGCAGGGCCGCGCGCTCGGGCGAGTCCTCCCAGGCCCCGAGGGTGTGCGCCGAGTCGAAGCGGTACACCAGGTGGTGGTCGCCGTCGCCGCGGCCCGGGCGCAGCACGCTCGCACCGAGGAACCCCGGCCAGCGGCGGGCCACCTCGATCGCGTCGTCCGCCCAGCGCTCGAACCGCCCGGCGTCCTCGGGGCGCACCCGACGGCTCACCACCACGGTCACCGGGTCGGCGGCCCCCACCTGCTGCTGCATCGTGCTCACCGCACCAGTGTGCCGACGCCGACCCGGTGCCGACGAACGCCGTGGGCCGATCGGGCTACTGGTCGCGCAGCGCCTTGAGCGCGGTCTCGATGCCCCGGTGGAAGGTCGGGTAGGCGTACGGCATCGCCAGCATGGTCGACACCGGGATGCGGGCGTGGACGGCGAGCGCGAGGAAGCCGAGCACCTCCCCGCCGCACGGGCCGACCGACGTCGCACCGACGAGCACCCCGCGGTCGGCGTCCTCGACCACGTGGATGACGCCGGCGCCGCCGGGGCCGTGGATCCAGCCGCGGGTGGTCGACTCGAGCGGGGTCGAGCCGACCCGCACGTTCGGGTACTGCTCGCGGGCCTGCGCCTCGGTGAGCCCGACCGCGCCCACCTCGGGGTCGGTGAAGGTGACGCGCGGGATCGCGTGCCAGGTGGCCGGCTCACCGCCCTGGCCGAGCAGGTCGCGCACGACGACGTCCGCCTCGAACATCGACATGTGGGTGAACGCGCCGTGGCCGACCACGTCGCCGAGCGCCCAGACCTGCTCGGCACCCTCGACGCGGCACCACTCGTCGACCGGCACGGCGTGCGCGTGCGGGTCGACGCCCACGACGTCGAGCCCCACCGCTGCGACGTCGACCCGGCGGCCGCTGGCCACCAGCAGCCGCTCGGCGGCCACCTCGCTGCCGTCGTCCAGCGTCACGACCACGCCGCCGTCGTCGCCGGGCCGGACGCCGGTGGCGCCGACCCCGGTGCGCACGGTGACGCCGTCCGCCTCGAAGGCCTTCAGCACCAGCTCGGACGCCGCCGGCTCCTCCAGCGCGAGCAGCCGCTCGGCCCGCTCGACGACCGTGACCTGCACGCCGTACCGCGCCGACACCTGGCTGAGCTCGGCGCCGATCGCCCCGCCGCCCAGCACGACGAGCGACGCGGGCAGCTCCTTCGCCTCGATGAACTCGTGGTTGGTCCAGACGTCGACCGTGTCGATGCCGTCGATCGGCGGGATCGACGGCGCGCTGCCGGTCGCCACGACGACCCCCTTGCGCGCCGTGTACCGCTCGCCGTCGACCTCCACGGTGTCGGTCGACACCAGGCGGCCGCGGCCGCGCACGAACGTGACGCCCTTGCCGGTCAGGCGGTCGACCGCGACCTGGTCGTCCCAGTCGTCGGTGGCCTCGTCGCGGATGCGGGTGGCGACCTTCGACCAGTCGCCCGTCACGCCGTCGACCGACCCGGCCAGATCGGGCACCCGGCGGGCCTCGGCCAGCAGGCCGGCGCCGCGCACCATCATCTTGCTCGGGATGCAGCCCCAGTAGGGGCACTCGCCACCGACCAGCCCGGCGTTCACCGCCACCACCTCGAGGCCGGCTTCCGCCAGCCGACCGGCGACGTCCTCGCCGCCCGGGCCGAGACCGACGACGACGACGTCCGCTGCGTGCTCGCTCATGGGCTGATCCTCTCCCGCGGCGGGAGCGGCGGCTACCCGACCAGGCGCGCCGCGACGTCGAGGAAGGGGCGGGCCACCCGGTCGGCCCCCAGGTCGGCGACGTAGAGGCCGGTCGACACCCGCTCGAGCAGGGCCCAGTCGTAGACCACCTGCTCGTCGTGCCCGGTGGCCGCCGCGAGCCGGTGGCTCCAGCGGCGCAGGGTCGCCGCGGGGTCGTCGTCGGCGAGCAGCCGCACCGACCAGTCGCGCAGCACGACGCCGAGGTCGTACGCCGGGTCGCCCACGAAGCCGTCGGGGTCGACCAGCGCCACGCCGGCGGGCGCACCGGCGCGCGGTCGGCCGAGGCGCAGCGCGGTGCCGGGGTGCGGGTCGCCGTGCACGATCACGCAGGACGCCGGGTCGGCGGCGTCGGCGCGCTCGCCGGCGATCCGCAGCGCCGCGTCGACCACGTGCCGCGAGACCGGTCGACCGACCCGCTCCCAGGTGTCCTCGACCAGCTCGGCCAGCCGCACCGCCTTGCGCGCGGCCCGGCCGGTGGTCACCCGCTCAGGCGCGGGCTGCCACGCCGCCTGCAGGGTCTGCGCGAGCACGTCGAGCACCTCGTCGACGTCGCGGCCGGTGCGGTCGAGGTCGTCGCCGAGGTCCTCGAGCAGCAGCGCGCGACGCTCGAGGTCGGCGTCGAGCAGCAGGGCGTACCCCCGCCCCTCGGCCCGCCGCAGCGTCGCCACCTCGCGGTGGAACCCGGCACGCGGCATCGCCACCTTCAGCACCGCGGTGCCGCCGTCCGCGGTCGTCACGCGGACGACGTACGACCCGGTGCCGCCGGGCAGGGAGCGCCCCGGCTCGAGGCGCCACCGCCGCGCGAGGTCGTCGAGCAGCCCGGGCAGCTCCTCGACCCAGGCGGCGCCCTCGGCCCCCATCGACCGCACCCGGTGGCGCACCAGCGGCTGCAGCCTGGGGGCCGGGACGGTCACCCCCCTAGCGAACCACGAGGGGTGCCGCCCGCCGCGCTCAGTCCACGCGGGGCGAGCTGCTCTGCAGCTCGTCGATCAGCTTCGAGGCGTCGCCCTTGCTGATGTCGTCCGGCACGTCACGGCCCGCCTCACGGGCCAGGGTGTGCAGGTAGCTGAGCTGGGGGCCGGTCGCGGGCTCGTCGCCGGTGGCCCACTGGTCGACGGGCTTCTCTGGGTTCTGCTGCTCGGTCATGCGTTCGAACGTACGTGCGAACGCGCGCCGGCACATCTCGAACGCGCGACCGGCGCGTTCGGCGCGCCCTGCTACGCGGCCGGCACGCGCACCGGCTCCACCTCGACGGCGGGCTCCGCCCGCGGGTCGAGCAACGACTCTGCACGGTGCGCCACCACGAGCAGCGCCGACAGACCCCCGAGGCAGCCGATGGTCGTCGCGATCATCTGCGCCAGGTCCATGACGACGACGGTAGGGACGACCCACCGGGCCCGCACCTCGAAGCCACCGGACGGCCGAGACCGTTGTCGCACGACGAGAACAGGGCCGCTGCCGGAGGTGGCGGCACCCGCGGGCGAGAAGCGGCGGTGCCCTCGACGTGCGTCCAGGCGCCGGGCCCACCACATTTGGGTCCATGAGCCGGAACGAGCCCGACCCCGAGGACCCGCGCAAGCCGGACGGTCCGACCGACCTGGAGAAGCCCTCCCTGAAGTTCGCGCTGAAGCGCGCGCTCAAGGAGTTCTCCAACGACCAGTGCACCGACCTGGCGGCCGCGCTGACCTACTACGCCGTGCTGTCGCTGTTCCCCGCCCTGATCGCGCTGGTGTCGCTGCTCGGCGTCTTCGGCAAGGGCAAGCAGTCGGTCGACACCCTGCTCGGCATCGTTGAGCAGGTCGGGGCCGGCAGCGCCGTCGACAGCATCCGCGGCCCGGTCGAGCAGCTCGCGTCGTCGCAGAAGGCCGGCCTCGGGCTGATCATCGGCCTGCTGACCGCCCTGTGGTCGGCGTCCGGCTACGTCGGTGCCTTCGGCCGCGCGCTGAACCGCATCTACGAGGTCGAGGAGGGTCGCCCGATCTGGAAGCTGCGGCCCGTGCAGCTGCTCGTCACCCTGATCTCGCTGGTGCTGGTCGCCCTGATGATCGGCGCGCTCATCGTGACCGGCCCGGTCGCCACGGCCGTCGGCGACGCCCTGGGCATCGGCAGCACCGTCGTGACCGTCTGGAACATCGCCAAGTGGCCGGTGATCGCGATCGTCGCGATCCTCGTCGTGGCGCTGCTGTACTACAGCACCCCCAACGTCAAGCAGCCGAAGTTCCGCTGGATCAGCGTGGGCGCCGTGATCGCGCTGGTCACCTGGGTGATCGCCTCGGCGCTGTTCGGGTTCTACGTCGCGAACTTCAGCAGCTACAACAAGACGTACGGCGCGCTGGCCGGCGTCATCGTGTTCCTGCTCTGGCTCTGGATCACCAACCTGGCCCTGCTCTTCGGCGCCGAGGTCGACTCCGAGCTCGAGCGCGGCCGCGAGCTGCAGGCCGGCATCGAGGCCGAGGTCGACCTGCGCCTGCCGGTGCGCGACGACAAGAACATCCGCAAGAAGGCCGCCAAGGAGGCCGAGGACGCCGCGGAGGGCCGGCGGATCCGCGAGGAGTCCGGCAACTAGGCCCGGTCCCCCGACAGCACACGACCCCGGTCCGCCTGCACGGCGGGCCGGGGTCGTCTGCGTCTGGCGAGGGTCAGCGGCTGCGGACGGGCGTGCGCTGGTCGGCCGGCAGCACGACGCTCTGCGGGCGGGTCTGCTGGGTGCGGACCGCCGGCGCGTCCTGCGCGGCGCACCAGCCCAGCTCGCGACGAGCCCGGTCGACCGTCATCAGCGGGCACTGCATGGCGGCGTCCAGCCACCCGGCCCGCAGCGAGCGACCCGTCGGCACGACGGCCCGCGGGCGCTGCTCCGAGAGGTTGAACGCGCCGTCGGCGCCCGACAGCACCACGCGGGCGACCGCGCGCACGTAGTCGCCGACCTGCAGGGTCTGCACGCTCATCCGGATGACGCCGGACTCGGTCGACGACTGCGCGGCGTCGACCCACGGCCGGGCCATGACGTCGCGGGCCGCGCCCACGCGCTGCGGCTCGCGGACCACGAGGCCCGGTCGCAGGCGGGTGACCCGGCCGGCGGGCGCCACGGCGTCGACCAGGGCCTCGACGTCGGCCTGGGTGCGGCTGATCCGCGACCCCGGCACGCCGGAGACCGGCCAGCTCTCGTCGACCCGCTGCGTGCGGTTGCGGGCCGCGGCGTACGCGACGACGGACGACGTCACGACGAGGTGCGGCAGGCCGGCCCCGGCGGCCGCGAGCAGCCACTGCCGGGTCTCGCGGAGCACACGCTGATGGGCTTCGGTCTCGCTGCCGTCGTGCGGCAGGTCGGAGCCGAGGTGCACCAGGGTCGTGCTGGCGCGCAGGGCCTCGACGTCTGGCGTCGTCGGCACGACGACCTCGTCGACGCCATCGAGCGAGCGGAGGACGTGGGCGACGCCCTCGCGGAGGCGTGGGGTGCCGCCGACGAGGGCGACACGGGGGTGCTGGCGCATGGACCGCTCCCGGAACCGAGGGGGGGACGGCGACCTGCTGCACCGGGTTCGTCCAGATTCGCGCGGGTCGTGCCATCGCGCAAGCCAGAGGGCGTACCACCCGGCCGCAGCCGGTCGCTAGCCGTCGGCCTCGTCCGGCTGGTCGTCGGCCGGCCCGGTGGGCAGCGCGCCGGTGGCCGCGACCTCGTCGGCGACCGACGCCAGCTTGCGGTTCAGCCGCTGGCTGGCGCGGCGCAGCTCGTCGAAGGCCAGCTCGGGCGTGAGCTGCCGGCGGGCGGTGAGCACCCCGACGGCCACCCCGATCCGCCGGTTCGAGTCGAGCGCCCGGTCGAGGTGCGCGGACCGGCGTCCGGCCAGGTCGGCGGTGAGGGCGAGCACGGCCAGTGCGGCGGCGGTGCGCGCCCGGCCGACGGCCTCCGGCGGCAGCTCCCTCGAGCCCGACAGGGTCAGCGCGCCGACGTGGCCCGGCGGCTCGAGCCGCAGCGTCAGCGCCGCGGTCACCGGCGAGTCCTCGCGCAGCCGGGACCCCGGGAGCGCGGCCTCGTCGGCCCGCCAGCGGCTGACCGGCGCACCGCCCAGCACGTCGAGCACCGGGCCGCGGCCGAGGCGCAGCTGCAGCCGGTCGAAGGTCACGGCGAGCTCGTCGGTGCCGGCCACGACGCGCGGCCGACCGGGGCCGCGCGCCAGCACCAGGCTGGCGTGCTCGACGCCTGGTACGGAGCGGCAGGCGGCGTGCACGACGGCCTCGTGCACCTCGCGGCCGGTGGAGGCCTCGCTGAGATCCGCGCCGAGCACGCACTGCGCGAGCGCCTCGGCGGTCGTCGCGAACCGGGCCGCGTCAGCGGCCTCTTCGGGCTGGTCGAGCATGCACCTCTCCGTCGGGTCGATCCGGCCCGTCGGAGTTGAAGGCGACGACGATCGTACGTCGTCATCGCGCGCGGCACGCAATCGGCTGTGCCACGGTCTCCCCGAGGCCCTCCACCGGCAGGTGGTGCGGCACGGCGAGCTGACGGAGGCGTGCATGGCGGTCGTGGAGCGGCAGATCGACGCATCGGTCGAGCGCGTGTTCGAGGTGCTCTCGGACGGGTGGTCGTACTCGTCGTGGGTGGTCGGCGCGTCGCACATCCGCGCCGTCGCCGCCGACTGGCCCGCCGTCGGCAGCAAGATCCACCACGCCAGCGGGTCGTGGCCGGTGCTGCTGCGCGACGAGACGCGCGTCGTGGCCTGCGACGCCCCCCACCGGCTGGTGCTGATCGCGCGCGGCCGGCCGTGGGGCGACGCCCGCATCGAGCTCGAGCTCGAGGAGCAGGACGGCGGGTGCCTGGTCCGCATGCACGAGGAGGCCGTGAAGGGCCTGGGCCGACTGCTGCACACCCCCGCCACCGACGTCGTCCTGCGCGGCCGCAACCACGAGGCGCTCGGCCGCCTGCAGGCCGTCGCCGAACGGCGCACCAGCCCGGACGACTAGGGCTGCTGCGACCGCCCGCGCACCCGGCCACGCGCCACCAGCTCGAGCACCAGGAGCACGGCCACCGACTGCACGGCCAGCAGCGCCACCAGCACGACCAGCTGGACGACGGCGGCCTCCGCGGGTGACGCACCGCCGAGCAGCATGCCCACGAACGCCCCCGGCAGCGTCACCAGGCCGACGGTGCGGGTCTGGTCGAGCCCCGGCACGAGGGCGAGCGCGGCGTCGTCGCGGGCCACCAGCAGCGCGGCGTCGCGCTCCCGGAAGCCGATCGACAGCGCCGCCTCCCACTCGCCGTGCCGGGTGCGCAGCGCGTCGAGCGCGCGCCGTCCGGCGAGCACCGTCGCGCTCATCGCCCCGCCGATCAGGATGCCGGCGACGGCCACCAGGCCGGTGCCGCCACCGGGTACCAGGCGCACGCCGACCAGCAGCCCCAGCACCAGCAGGGCCGCGGCCGCGACCGCCGCGAGCGCCCACCAGCCGTCGCGACCGCCGGTCAGCCGCCGGGCCGCCGTGGCGCCCGCGACCGTGGTCATCAGGGCGACGAACGCGAGCGCGAGCGCCGCGTGCCGCAGCACGGCGGTGATGACGAGCGCGACGACGAGCAGCTGCACGACGGCGCGCGCCGCGGCCCGCAGCACCCCGCCGGCGTGGCCGAGCCCGCCCAGCGCGTTCACCGCGACGGCGACCGCCGTGCACAGCACGACCGCCGCCACGAGGGCCGGCGACACGACGTCGCCGTGCAGCTGCACCAGGCTGTCGCTCGCGAGCACCCGCCGGACGCTACGCCTCGCGCATCCGTTGCACCGACGGGCGGCCGTCCCCCGCGCTGGGTAGGTTCCGGATCGCCGTGCGGGGACCAGGCGGCACCCGCTGCGCCGAAGGGACCGCATTGCCCGGCACGCTCGCCGTAGCCCTCGGTGGCCCCCTCGGCGAGCTCGCACGCGCCGCAGCGGACGCACGCCCCGGCGTCGACGGCGGCCTCGAGCTCGCCGCGCTGCTCGCCGACCGCGTGCCGCTGCCCGGCGGCGGCCGCACCCTCGAGCGCTGGCAGGTGCTCGCCACGCTCGGCGGCGTCGACCTCACGGCCGCCCGCACGCTGGAGGCGCACCTCGACGCGCTGGCGATCCTGGCCGAGGCGGGGCTCCCGGTCGCCGACGGCGCGACGTACGGCGTGTACGCCGCCGAGGGGCCCGGGCAGCCGCTGCGCGCGGCGCCGCGCGACGGCGGGTGGCGCTTCGACGGTCGCAAGCCCTGGTGCTCGCTGGCGGGCCGGGTGTCGCACGCCCTGGTGACCGCGCACGTCGAGGGCGGACGCCGGCTGTTCGCCGTGCACCTGCGGCAGCCGGGCGTCGAGGTCGAGCAGGGCGCCTGGCACGCGCGCGGCCTGACCGACGTCGTCAGCTCGGCGGTCACCTTCGACGACGTGCCGGTCGAGCCGGTGGGCGACACGCAGTGGTACCTCGAGCGCCCGGGCTTCGCGCACGGCGGCATCGGGGTGGCCGCGGTGTGGTTCGGCGGCGCGGTGGCGCTGGTGCGCTCGCTCGTCGCGGCGTCCGGGCGGCGCGAGCCGGATCAGGTGGCGCAGCTGCTCCTGGGCGAGGCCGACCTGACGCTGCGGCAGGCCGGCGCGCTGCTGCACCAGGCCGCCGCGGCCGTCGACGCGGGGCAGGCGGCGGGCGACGCCGGCGCCCGGCTCACCCTGCGGGTGCGGTCGGCCGTCGCCGAGGCGGGCGAGCGCGTGATGACGCTGACCGGGCACGCGCTCGGCCCGGCGCCGCTCACCGGCGACGCGGAGCACGCTGCACGGGTTGCTGATCTGACCGTCTACGTGCGGCAACACCATGCCGAGCGCGACCTCGCCGCCCTGGGCCGCGAGGTGCTCGCCGCCGGTGCGGACGACGAACCGTGGTGACGTTCGACCACCGCGACCGCACCACCCCGGAGTCGGCCTGGTCGGCGTGGGAACCGTTGCGGCAGCTGCCTTCTCTGCATCTCGCGCCGACGCACCTGCTGGTCGTGGCCGCCCACCCGGACGACGAGACGCTCGGCGCGGGCGGCCTGCTCGCGGCGGCCGCCGACGCCGGCGTGCCCGCCGACGTCGTGGTGGCCACCGCTGGCGAGGCGTCGCACCCCCTCTCTCCCACCACCGATCCCCAGCGGCTCGCGGCCTGGCGCACGACCGAGGTGCGGGCCGCCGTCGAGAGGCTCGCGCCCGGCGCCACCGTGCACGTGCTCGGGCTGCCGGACGGCGGGCTGTCCGGTCGCACCGACGACCTGACCGAGGCGGTCGCCCGGCTCGCCCGCCCGGGCGGCTGGGTGGTGGCCCCCTGGCGCGGCGACGGCCACCCCGACCACGAAGCGGCCGGAACAGCTGCAGCCGGTGCGGCGCAACGGGTCGGCGCCCGGCTGCTCGAGTACCCGGTGTGGGCCTGGCACTGGGCGGCGCCCGGCGACGAGCGCGTGCCGTGGGACGACTGCGTGCGGCTCGACCTCGACGCCGGGCTCGCCGGCCGCAAGCGGGCGGCGATGGCGCTGCACAGGTCGCAGGTCGAGCCGTTGTCACCGCAGGAGGGTGACGAGGTGCTGCTGGCGCCCGAGGTGCTGGCGCACTTCGAGCGGTCCTTCGAGGTGTTCGTCGACGGCGGCGCCCCGGCTGCAGCGGGTCCCGGCTCGCTCGGCGCGGCGTACTTCGACGCGTTCTACGCAGCGGGCGGCGACGACCCCTGGGGCTTCGAGGACCGCTGGTACGAGCGGCGCAAGCGCGCGCTGCTGCTCGCCGCGCTGCCGCACGAGCGGTACGCCCGGGCGCTCGAGGTGGGCTGCTCGATCGGCGTGACGACCGTCGAGCTCGCCGCGCGGTGCGACCGGCTGCTCGCGCTCGACGCCGCGGAGGCCCCGGTCGCCCGCGCCCGCGAGCGGACGGCGGGGCTGGCCGGCGTCCGGGTCGAGCGGGGCGCCGTGCCGGGCGACTGGCCGGAGGGCCGCTTCGACCTGGTGGTGCTCTCGGAGGTCGCCTACTACTGCGCCGGGCCCGACCTCGACGCGCTGGTCGCCCGGGCGGTCGAGGCGCTGGCTCCCGGCGGGGTGCTGGCCGCCTGCCACTGGCGGCACGCGGTGGCCGACTACCCGACGTCCGGCGACGAGGTGCACGAGCGGCTGCGCGCGCACCCCGACCTCGCGGTGCTCGCCGAGCACGTCGAGGAGGACTTCCGGCTCGACGTGCTGGTGCCGCCGCCCGCGGTGTCGGTCGCCCGCGCGACCGGCCTGCTGCCGTGAGCACCATCGAGGCCGTCGCCGTCGTGGTGCCGGCCCGCGACGAGGAGGCGCTGCTGCCCGACTGCCTCGAGTCGGTGCGCGTCGCCGCGGGGGCCGTCGACGTGCCGGTGGTCACCGTGGTCGCGCTCGACTCGTGCGTCGACGACACCGCCGCCGTCGTGGCCCGCGCCGGTGCGATCGGCGTGCCCCTGCGCAGCGGACGCGTCGGCGCGGCGCGTGCGGCCGGCACCCGCGCTGCGCTCGACGCGCTCGCAGGCGTTGCGCCGCAACGGGTCTGGGTCGCAAGCACCGACGCCGACTCCCGGGTGCCGGCCGGCTGGCTGCGGCACCACCTCGCGCTCGCCGCCGCAGGGGCCGACCTCGTGCTGGGGGTGGTCGAGCTGCCCGACGACGGCGGCCTGCTCGACGTCGTCCGCACCTGGCGCCGGGCCTACGCCCGCCTGGTGCGCCCCGACGGGCACGAGCACGTGCACGCCGCCAACCTCGGCGTCCGCGCCTCGGCGTACCTCGCCGCCGGTGGCTGGGCCGACGTCGCCGCCCACGAGGACCGGCTGCTCGCCCAGGCCGTCGCCGCGCTACCCGGACGGCGCGTGGTCACCACGGTCGGTGCGCCCGTCGCCACCAGCGCCCGGGTGCTGGCCCGCGCCCCGCACGGCCTCGCCGCCGACCTGCGCGCCCTCGCCGCCGAACGCCCCCTCGGCGCCTGACGCACCCCATCGCTCCCTGCCGAGATGCGAGTAGTGGTTGGCCGAGGCGCTGCTCGCTGAACCGCTACTCGCATCTCGGCTCGAGTCCGAGGGGTCAGGGGGTGGGGTCGGGGAGGTGCTCGCGGGCCCAGAGCGCGGCGGAGGTGCGGTCGGCCACGCCGATGCGCCGGAACACGTTGCCGACGTGCACCTTCACGGTCGACTCGCTGATGCCGAGCACCCGGCCGATCTGCTTGTTGGCCATGCCCTTGCCCACCAGCCGCAGCACCTGCTGCTCCCGCGCGCTCAGCTCGTCGATCGGGCGGGGCGCGGCGCCGGGCAGCAGCGCGCGGGCGACCCGCGGGTCGAGCGGCACGTGCCCCCTCGCCGCCGACCGCACCGCGGCCAGCAGCTCGGCCGGCTCGCAGTCCTTCAGCAGGTAGCCGATCGCCCCGGCCCGCAGCGCCTCGGTCACCTTGTCGTGGTCGGAGAACGACGTGAGCACCACGACGCGGACGCCGGGGCGCGCCGCCACCAGCCGCCGCGTGGCCTCGACGCCGTCGACCACCGGCATCGACAGGTCCATCAGGACGACGTCGGGGCGCAGCGCGGCGGCCTGCTCGACCGCCTGCTCGCCGTCGGCCGCCTGCCCCACCACGGTCAGGTCGTCGGTGCTGTCGAGCAGCGCGGCGAGCCCGGCGCGCACCAGCTGGTGGTCGTCGACGAGCAGCACCGTCGTGGTGGACCCGGTCGACGCATCGGCGCCGCCCGTCCCGGGCAGGTCGGTCACGCGGGCACCTCCATCCGCCAGCGGCAGCCCGCACCGGGCGCCGTCGAGAGCAGCAGCGTCGCGCCGGCGGCGGACACGTGGTCGGCGAGCACGCGGGTGCCGAAGTGGCCGTGCTCGGGGGCGTGCAGCACGGCGTCCGCGTCGAAACCGGCACCGTCGTCGTCGACCTCGAGCAGCACGCGGCCCGGCTCGGCGCGCACCACGACGTCGACCCGGGTGGCCCGCGCGTGCCGGGCGGCGTTGCGCAGGCACTCCTGGGCGACGCGGAACACCAGCCGCTGCCCCTCGTCGTCGAGCGCCTGCTCGGCGGCGACGTCGACCTCGAGGTGCACGTCCAGGTCGCGCCCGGTCGGGCTCTCCGTGAGGTCGCGCAGCGCCTGCGCGAGCCCGGCCCGGCCCAGCGACGGCGGGTAGATGTCGACCAGCAGCGACCGCAGCCCGCGGATGCTGGAGCGCACCGCACCGGCCGCCACGTGCAGCCGGGTGGCCAGCGCGGGCTGCCCCAGCGAGCCGGCCTGCTCGGCCGACCCGGCGACGGTGAACGACGCCGCCGCGAGCTCCTGCACCACGCCGTCGTGCAGCGCGCCGGCGATCCGCCGCCGCTCGTCGTCCGACGCCTCGACCGCGCGCTGCAGCAGCAGCACCCGCTGGGCCTGGGCCCGCTGCAGCCGGTCGAGCAGCCGCCACACCAGCGGCACCAGCAGCACGACGAGCACCAGCAGGCTGGAGGCGATGACGCCGGAGAACCCGCGCCACAGGTCGCTCGCCCGCGCGGTGACCGTCGAGTACGGCCAGTAGGTCTCGAACAGCAGCGGCTGCCCGCTCGGCGTCCACACCGGGCGGTACACCTCGAGCAGCTTGCCTCGGCCGCGCTCGTACACGTTCTCGGGCTCGTCGAGGTCGCTCACCTCGGCGCGCGTCGTGGGGTCGGCGAGCACCTCGCGCTCGTCGTCGCCGAGGTCGAAGGTGCGACCCACCAGCCGCGGCTCGTCGGAGTAGACGATGCGGCCCTGCGGCGACCACAGCTTCACCCGCACGACCCGGTCGGTGAGCACGTGCTGCGTCACCACGCGCTGCAGCTCGGCCACCGCCGCCGCGTCACCGCGGGCCAGCGCGTCGGTGACGGCCGGCTGCACCACGGCGTCCGCCAGCACGTCGGTGGTCTGCGCGGCGTCCGTCACCGCCTCCCGCTCGGCCAGCCGCCGGCTCGCGAAGGCACCGCCCACCGCCACCAGCAGCACCACCACCACGGTCGCCAGCGCCAGCTGCACCACGACCGTGCGGCGGCGCACCGGCTCGTCGGACGCCGCGCGCGGACGCGGCTCGGCCACCACGCGGAAGGCCGGGCGCGCGCCGACCCCCGGCACCGTGTCGGTGCCGGGGGCCTGCACGCCGGCGTCGCTCGTCACGCCCGTCCCGTCAGTCGTCGTCGCCGTGGCCGCCGTGCCGGCTGCCCGAGTCGTCGCCACCACGGTCGTCGCCGCCGTGCCGGCCGGAGTCGTCCGACCCGCCGCGCCGGCCACCGTGGTCGTCGCCGTCCTCGGTGCCGCGGCCGCCGTGGTCGTCCGTCGTGGCCGACCTCGTGCTCGAGCAGGTCGGCGAGCTCGTCGCCGAGCGCGTCGCGTGGTGCTCGCCGCGGCCGCCGTGGTCGTCGCCGGGCTCGGCCTCGCGACCGGAGCGCCGGCCGCCGGGGTCGTCGGCGGTGGGGGCGCCGGTGGTGGTGGCCCGGGTGGTGCGGCCGGCGTCGTCGCCGCCGTGGCCGCCCCGGCGACCGCCGTGGTCGTCGGTGGTGCGCGAGGACGTCGGCACGGTGGTGGGAGAGGTCGTCGGGCGGGTGCTGGTGGGCGACGCGGTGGTGGTGGCCAGGGCGGCGGCAGCGGGCACCCGCACCGGCACGCTCTTGGCGAACGAGGCGTTGCCGGCCAGGCCGACGACGGCGGGGACGCCGGCGGCGACGAGGGCGGTGCCGAGCACGAGCAGCTTCTTCATGGTGGTTCCTCCGGTCAGGGGTCCAAGACTGCCTCAAGGTGACCAGCGGCCTGGTGGCAGTCGCCATCGGACCTTCGGACTACGACCTCCTCCCACCCCCGCAGTGGCCCGCTCGACCGGCGCCGAGGTGGACCTGTCACCGGACCGCCCGCGCGACCTAGCGTCGTCACGTGACCACGCGACCGGCCGGCCTCCCGCTCACCCACGGCACCGCGCTCACGGTCGGCGCCGTGCTCGGCACGGGCGTGATCGCGATGCCGGCGCTGGCCGCGAGCATCGCCGGACCCGCCTCGCTGCTGGCCTGGCTGGGGCTCGTCGTGCTCTCGGCGCCGCTCGCGCTGACCTTCGCGGCGCTCGGCGCCCGGCACCCGGACGGCGGGGGCGTCGCGACGTACGCCCGCCGGGCCTTCGGTGCCCGGGCCTCGACGGCCGTCGGCTGGTGCTTCTACCTCGCGGTGCCGCTGGGCGCCTACCCCGCGACGTCGTTCGCCGGAGGGTACGTCGCCCGCACCGTGGGCGGCGGGCAGCGCACCGTGGTGGCCACGGCCGTCGGGGTGATCGTGCTCGTCGCGGCGACCAACGCGCTCGGCCTGCGGGTGAGCGGCCGCGCGCAGCTGGTGGTCGCGGCGGTGCTCGCGGTGCTGCTGCTGGCGGCCGTGGTGGCCGCGCTGCCGCACGCCGACCGCTCGCACCTGACGCCGTTCGCGCCGCACGGGCTCGCCAGCGTGGGGCCGGCCGCGGCCGTGCTGGTCTGGGGGTTCGCCGGGTGGGAGGCCGTGACGTCGCTGTCGGCCGACTACCGCGACCCGCGCCGCGACGTGCCGCGGGCCACCGCGCTGGCGGTGGTGATCGTCGGCGTGCTCTACCTGGCCGTGGTCGTGACGAGCGTGCTGGTGCTCGGGCCGGCGCTCGCCACCAGCCCGGCGCCGCTGGCCGACCTGCTCGCCGTCGGGGTCGGCGACCGGGCCCGCCCGGTGACCGCCGTCGTCGCGCTGCTGCTCACGGTCGCCGCGGTGAACGCCTACTTCGCCGGCGGGTCGCGGCTGGGCGCGGCGCTGGCGCGCGACGGCTCGGCGCCGCGCTGGCTGGCCGTCGAGCGGCACGGGGTGCCGCTGCGCTCGCTCGGCCTGGTGCTCGGCGGCTCGCTGCTCACGACCGCGGTGATCACCTCGCTGGACGTCGACCTGCACTCGGCGATGCTGCTGACCACGGGCTCGTTCACGCTGGTCTACGTGATCGGGGTCGCGGCGGCGCTGCGGCTGCTGCCGCGCGGCACGTGGGCGCACCGGACGGCGCTGCTGAGCCTGGTCGCCGTGGTGGGGCTGCTGGTGCTGACCGGCGTGCACGCGCTGTGGGGCGTGGCGGTCGCAGCGGCCGGCGTCGGGTATCAGGAGCTGAGCTCGCGGCGCACCGCGCGCTCGAACCGGCGCAGCGCCTCGGGCAGCACGTCGTCGAGCACGGCGCCGAACCCGACGACCAGCCCGGGCTGCGCGACGCCCGCGCAGTAGCCGGCGAGCGACTCCAGCGCCACCCCCTCGGACGCCGCCGCCGCGACCACCCGCTCGGCGGCCTCCGTGGCACTGCCGCGCAGCCGGGCGGTGAGGTGCAGCCCAGCGGCCGACGGCTGCACCTCCAGCAGCCCGTCGAGGCGCCCGAGGGCCGCCAGCACGAGCTCGCGGCGCCGGCCGTAGACGCGGCCGGCCCGCCGCACGTGGCGGGCCAGCAGCCCGTCGTCCAGGAAGCGCGCGAGCGCCGCCTGCGTCGCGGTCGCCCCGTGCCAGTCGCCGAGCTGGCGCGCCGCCACGAGCGCGTCGTGCAGCCCGGGCGGCGCGAGCATAAACCCGGTGCGCAGCGTCGGCAGCATCGACTTCGAGAACGTGCCGACGTACACCACCCGGCCGGCGCCGTCGGCGGCGTGCAGCGGTTCGAGGGGGCGCGGGGCGAAGCGGAACTCGCTGTCGTAGTCGTCCTCGACCACGGCCACCTGCCGCTCGGCGGCCCACCCCAGCAGGGCCGCGCGACGCCGGGCCGACAGCACCGGGCCGAGCGGGAACTGGTGCGACGGCGTGACGTGCACCAGGCGGGCGGCGCTCGGCAGCAGGTCGACCCGCAGGCCCTCGTCGTCGACCGGCACCGGCACGACGTCGGCGCCGAGCTGCCGCAGCAGGTCGCGGGCGGGCGGGTACCCCGGGTCCTCCACGGCGACGACGTCGCCCGGTGACAGCAGCACCCGCGCGACGAGGTCGAGGGCGTGCTGGGCGCCGTTCGTCACCAGGACGTCGGCGGGATCGGCCCGCACGCCGCGGGAGGCGCCGAGGTGCCGGGCGATCGCG
Organism: Angustibacter aerolatus; assembly: GCF_054776675.1. NCBI lineage: Bacteria > Bacillati > Actinomycetota > Actinomycetes > Kineosporiales > Kineosporiaceae > Angustibacter > Angustibacter aerolatus. The sequence continues at coordinate 21,272 of NZ_BAAHBM010000030.1, read as the reverse complement.
GCTCGCAGCGCAGGGTGCCCGGCTGGGTCGGCGTAGACCCCGGGGCCGCCCGTGCGCTGCCGCAGCTCGCCGGCGAGCAGCCGCCGCCACGCCTCGAACGGGAACAGCCGCGCGTCGGGGATGCCGGGGCGCAGGTCGAACGGCGGCACCGGCGCCTGGGCGCTGACCGGCACCGGCCGCGCCGTCCACGAACCCTTCGGGCGCAACGGGTCGACGGTGCCGAGCGGCGTCCGACGTGCCTGCGGGGTCGCGGCGACGAAGGTGCCGGAGCCGCGGCGACCCTCGACGTACCCCTCGGCGGCGAGCCGCTCGTAGGCGATGGTGACGCTGGTGCGCGAGACCCCGAGGTCCGCGGCGAGCGCCCGGGTGGCGGGCAGCCGGTCGCCGGGCCGCAGCCGGCCGTCGTGCACGGCGTCGCGCAGCGCGCGGTACACCCGGGTCACGCGCTCACCCCGGGCGCTCAGGTCGACGGCGACGTCCACCTGCCCGAGGCTAGGCGGCATGACCGACAGCGAGCACCCGCACGAGCACGACCTCGTCGAGCCGGAGGGCGTGAACTCCGGCTCCGACCGCATCCACGACGACGTCGACGACACGGACGAGACCAGCGACGCCGACCTGGTGGGCGGCCGCCCGCAGGACGCACCGGTGGCCGAGGACGACGGTCCCGACGCGAGCCACTCGCCGGTCGAGTCGCCGGGGGCCGAGCGCGGGGCCTAGGCGCGCGCGGCCAGGACGTCGGCGACGGTCAGCGGGTCGTCGAGCAGGCCGCGGCCGCGCAGGATCGGGATCACGTTCTCGCCGAACCAGTACGACTCCTCGAGGTTGGGGTAGCCGGAGAAGACGAACTCGTCGATCCCGAGCCGGTGGTACTCCTCGATGCGGTCGGCGACCTCCTCGTGACTGCCGACCAGCGCGGTGCCCGCACCACCGCGCACGAGGCCGATGCCCGCCCACAGGTTGGGCGACACCACCAGGGACTCGCGCGAGCCGCCGTGCAGCGCGAGCATGCGCTGCTGCCCGACGGACTCGCTGCGCCGCAACCCCTCCTGCGCCCTGGCGACCGCGTCGCCGTCGAGGGCGTCGAGGAACCGCTCGGTCTCGGCCCACGCGTCGGCCGAGCGGTCGCGGCTGATCGTGTGCAGCCGGATGCCGAAGCGCAGCCGCCGCCCGCGCCGCGCCGCCAGCTCGCGCACCCGGGCGATCTTCTGCGCGACCTGGGCCGGCGGCTCGCCCCAGGTGAGATAGACGTCGGCGTGCTCGGCGGCCACCGGCAGCGCGGCCTCGCTGCTGCCGCCGAAGTAGACGTCGGGCACCGGGTCGGGGACGACCGCGACGGTGGCGCCCCGCACGTCGTAGTGCTCGCCGGTGAAGTCGAACGGCTGACCGCTCCACGCACCCCTGACGACCTGCAGGAACTCCGCGGTGCGGGCGTAGCGCTCGTCGTGGTCGAGCCAGTCGCCGAAGCGCTGCTGCTCGACGGCGTCGCCGCCGGTCACCACGTTCAACAGCAAGCGACCGCGCGACAGCCGCTGGTACGACGCGGCCATCTGCGCGGCGAGCGTCGGCGAGAGGACGCCGGGACGGAACGCGACGAGGAACTTCAGCCGCCTGGTCTCGCGCACCAGCGCCGCCGTCGTGAGCCAGGCGTCCTCGCACCACGTGCCGGTCGGGGTCAGCACGCCGGTGAAGCCGAGCGCATCGGCCGCCCGCGCCTGCTGCGCGAGGTAGTCGATGTCGGGCTCGCGCACGCCGCGCGTCGTGGCCCGCCCCGCCGCGCCGTGGTAGCTGCCCACGATCGTGCGACCGTCGCCGGACGTCGTCAGGAACCAGTGCAGGGTGATGGCCACCCACCGACCCTCCGCCCGCTGACCGGGGCGGTCAACGGACGGGACGCCGGCGTCCGTCATCCGAGACGGGTCAGGGCCGGGGTTCGGCCTCCAGCCGCTCGGTCTCCTCGTCGGTGAACAGCCGCGAGCGGATGATGAACCGGTTGCCGGTCGGGGCCTCGACCGAGAAGCCGGCGCCGCGGCCGGGCACGACGTCGATGGTGATGTGGGTGTGCGACCAGTAGTTGAACTGCTCGCGCGAGATCCACACCGGAGCCGGTTCGTCGGCGCCGTAGTCGAGGTCGCCGAGGTGCACGTCGGCGTCGCCGGTGAGGAACTCGCCGGCGGGGAAGCACATGGGCGCCGACCCGTCGCAGCAGCCGCCGGACTGGTGGAACATCAGCGCGCCGTGCTCGCCCCGGAGGCGGCGGAGCAGGTCCGCCGCCGCCGGGGTGAGGTCGACGCGCCGCACGGGGGTCGGCGCGGTGGTCACGTCAGCCGGCCTAGAAGAAGCCGAGCTTGTTCGCGGAGTACGACACCAGCAGGTTCTTCGTCTGCTGGTAGTGGTCGAGCATCATGCGGTGGTTCTCCCGCCCGATGCCGGACGACTTGTAGCCGCCGAACGCCGCGTGCGCCGGGTACGCGTGGTAGCAGTTCGTCCAGACCCGGCCGGCCTGGATCTCGCGGCCCGCGCGGTAGGCGGTGTTCGTGTCGCGCGACCACACGCCGGCACCCAAGCCGTACAGCGTGTCGTTGGCGATCGACATGGCGTCGTCGAACCCGTCGAACTTCGTGACCGAGACGACCGGCCCGAAGATCTCCTCCTGGAAGACCCGCATGTCGTTCGTGCCCTCGAAGATCGTCGGCGCCACGTAGTAGCCGCCCGACAGGTCGCCGCCCAGGTCGACGCGCTCGCCGCCGGTGATGATGCGGGCGCCCTCGGCGGTGCCGATCTCGAAGTACGACAGGATCTTCTCGAGCTGGTCGTTGCTCGCCTGCGCGCCGACCATCGTGTCGGTGTCGAGCGGGTTGCCCTGCACGATCGCCTTGACCCGGTCGGTCGCCGCCGACAGGAACGGGTCGTAGATCGAGTTCTGGATGAGCGCGCGGCTGGGGCAGGTGCACACCTCGCCCTGGTTCAGCGCGAACATCGCGAAGCCCTCGAGCGCCTTGTCGGCGAAGGCGTCGTCAGCCGCCATGACGTCCTCGAAGAAGATGTTCGGGCTCTTGCCGCCGAGCTCGAGCGTCACCGGGATGAGGTTCTGGCTGGCGTACTGCATGATCAGCCGGCCGGTCGTCGTCTCGCCGGTGAAGGCGATCTTGCGGATGCGGCTGGACGACGCGAGCGGCTTGCCGGCCTCGACGCCGAACCCGTTCACGATGTTGAGCACGCCCGGCGGCAGCAGGTCGGCGACGAGCTCGATCCAGAGCATGATCGACGCCGGCGTCTGCTCGGCGGGCTTCAGCACGATCGCGTTGCCGGCAGCCAGCGCGGGCGCCAGCTTCCAGGTCGCCATGAGCAGCGGGAAGTTCCAGGGGATGATCTGGCCGACCACGCCGAGCGGCTCGTGGAAGTGGTACGCCACGGTGTCGTCGTCGATCTGCGAGAGGTTGCCCTCCTGCGCGCGGATCGCCCCGGCGAAGTAGCGGAAGTGGTCGACGGCCAGCGGCAGGTCGGCGGCCAGCGTCTCGCGCACCGGCTTGCCGTTGTCCCACGTCTCGCCGACGGCGAGCATCTCGAGGTTCTGCTCCATGCGGTCGGCGATCTTGTTCAGGATCACCGCGCGCTCGGCGACCGACGTCTTGCCCCACGCGGGGGCCGCGGCGTGCGCGGCGTCCAGCGCGAGCTCGATGTCCTCGGCGGTGCCCCGGGCCACCTCGCAGAACGTCTTGCCGTTGACCGGGGACGGGTTCTCGAAGTACTGCCCCTTGACCGGCGCGACCCACTCGCCGCCGATCCAGTTCTCGTAGCGCGACTTGTAGCTGACCGGGCTGCCGTCCTGCCCGGGGGGTGCGTACACGGCCATGCTGACTCCATCGTCGTCGGCCACCGGGCCCGTCGCCCGGTTCGGTGCTCCGACCATAGGAAGCAGGACGTTGCACGAACGTTGCGACCTGAACGGTCTACCCGATGAACCAGTCGCGGCAGGCGTCGAGGCGTGCGACCCGGACGTCGGGGTGCTCGTCGGCGAGCCACCGCTCGCGGGTCAGCCGCAGCCGGTCGGAGCGCAGCGCCTCGCCGTCCCGCGCGTCCCAGCTCACGCCGTCCGGCTCGTAGCCCAGCCGGCGCGAGACGCCCTGCGAGGCGTGGTTGTCGGGGAAGACCTCGCTCAGCGCCGACCGGGCGCCCAGGTGGTCGAACGCCAGCGCGAGCACCGCCGTGCGGGCCTCGGTGCCGTACCCCCGGCGGTGGTGCCGCAGCCCGAGCCACGACGACGTGCGCACCTCGCGGACGACGCCGAAGTCGTCGCCCCGCAACGTGACCTGACCCAGCGGCTCGCCGTCCGGGGTGAAGACGCCGAGCCCGAGCGCCCAGCGGTCCGGCCGCCAGCCGGCGAGGTCGGCCCAGTGACCGCGGAGCACCTCTCGGGCGCGCTCGTCGGGGCCGCCCTCGGTCCACGGCGTCAGGAACGGCCGCTCCCCCGGCTCGTGCACCCCCTCGGCGGCCAGCGACGCGAGCGCGGCCAGCTCGCCGTCGTCCGGCAGGCGCAGCCGCAGCCGCTCGGTCTCGACGCGCAGCCCGTACGTCGGCCAGTGGTCGGCGAGCACGTCAGCCGACGCGGCGGCGCGAGCTGATCACGCCGGTGTCGAAGCCGGCCAGGTGCAGGCCGCCGTGGAACCGGGCGTGCTCGATCTTCAGGCAGCGGTCCATCACGACGTCGAGCCCGGCCGCGGCGCCGCGGTCGGCGACGGCCTGGTCGCGCAGGCCGAGCTGCAGCCACAGCGCCTTCGCCCCGACGGCCAGCGCCTCGTCGAGCACCTGCGGCAGGTCGGACGGCTTGCGGAACACGTCGACCAGGTCGGGCGTGCCGGGCAGCGCGTCGAGCGAGGGGTACACCGGCCGGCCGAGGATCTCCGTCGCGGCGGGGTTCACGAACCACACCTCGAGGTCGCTGCTGCTCAGCAGGTAGGTCGCCACGAAGTAGCTGGCGCGCGAGGGGTTCGCCGAGGCGCCGACCATCGCGACCGTCCTGGTGCGGCGGATGAGGGCCAGCCGGTCGGCGGCGCTCGGCGGCGTCCAGGTGGCGGTGGTGGTCACGACGTCTCCTTCGCGGCGGCGGTCAGCGCCTGGTCGAGGTCCCACAGGACGTCCTCGACGTCCTCGAGCCCGACGCTGATGCGCACCAGGTCCTCGCTGACGCCGGCGACCTCGAGCTGGTCGGCCGACAGCTGCTGGTGGGTGGTGCTCGCGGGGTGGATGACGAGCGTGCGCGCGTCGCCGATGTTCGCCAGGTGGCTGCACAGCTGCAGCGCCTCGATGAAGCGCGCCCCCGCTGCCCGGCCACCGCGGACGCCGAACGAGAACACCGCGCCCGGCCCCTTCGGCGTGTAGCGCAGCGCCCGCTCGTGGTGCGGGTGGTCGGGCAGCCCGGCCCAGCGCACCCAGCCGACGCGCTCGTCGGCGTGCAGCCAGCGGGCCACCGCGTGCGCGTTCTCCAGGTGCGCGTCCATGCGCTGCGGCAGCGTCTCGATCCCCTGCAGCAGCAGGAAGGCCGAGTGCGGAGACAGCGCCGGCCCGACGTCGCGCAGCTGCTCGCTGCGCAGCTGGGTGAGGAAGCCGTACTCGCCGAAGTTGGCCCACCACTGCACGCCGCCGTACGACGGCACCGGCTCGGTCATCCGCGGGAACCGCCCGCTGCCCCAGTCGAAGCGGCCGCTCTCGATCACCACGCCGCCGAGCGTGGTGCCGTGCCCGCCGAGGAACTTGGTGGCGCTGTGGATCACGATGTCGGCGCCGTGCTCGATCGGGCGGCACAGCCACGGCGTCACGGTCGTCGCGTCGACCACGAACGGCACGCCGGCCGCGTGCGCGACCTCGGCCAGCCCCTCCAGATCGGCGACGTCACCGCTCGGGTTCGACACCACCTCGGCGTACACGCACTTGGTGCGGTCGGTGATCGCCGCCGCGTAGTCGGCCGGGTCGGTGCCGCGCACGAACGTCGTCTCGACCCCGAACCGGCGCAGCGTGACGTCGAGCTGGGTCAGCGTGCCGCCGTAGAGGCTGCCCGCCGCCACGATGTGGTCGCCCGCCCCGGCCAGCGCCGCGAACACCAGGAACTCGGCCGCCAGCCCGCTCGCCGCCGCCACCGCCCCGAGCCCGCCCTCCAGGCTCGCCATCCGCTCCTCGAACGCGGCCACCGTCGGGTTGCCGATGCGCGAGTAGATCGACCCGTACTTCTGCAGCGCGAACAGGTTCGCCGCGTCGTCCGTGTCGTCGAAGACGAAGCTGCTCGTCTGGTAGATCGGCATCGCCCGGGCGCCCGTCGTCGGGTCCGGCGCGCCGCCGGCGTGCAGGGCACGGGTGCGAAAACCCCAGGTGCGATCGCTCACCACCAGAGGATGTCACGTGGCACCGACACGGTCACCGCGACGGCAGGCGCGGCACGTCGACGAGGACGTAGGCGGCCGCCGCGAGCACCAGCAGGGTCGCGGTCACCGGGGCCGGGACGGCGACGAGGCACGCGTCGACCGGCTCGCCGAACGGCGACACGAAGAGCAGCGCGGTGACCGCGGCGCCGGGCGCGAGCGCCCAGGCCCAGGGTTCGCCGCGCAGCGGCACCGCGCCGGCGAACCCCAGCGCCGCGAGCAGACCGAGCACCGTCAGCAGCACGGCGTCCCCGCGCGGGACGACGACGGCGGCGACGAAGGTGCCGACGAGGGCCAGCGCGAGAGCCGCGCGGACCGCGCGCGTGACGCGGCCACGTGCGGCGACCCGTTCCAGCGGCCCCAGCACCTCGCGGAGCGGGAGCTGCGACACGGCGACCTGCAGCACCGCGAGCGGCCAGACGATCGGCAGCGGCAGCCGGGTCGCGCCGACGGTCGTGCGGCTGAGCACCAGGCCCGCGCCCAGCAGCAGGACGGTGCCCGCGATCGCCTGCGGGACGGCGTGGGCGACCAGCAGCCTGGCCCTCACGGCAGGTCCGTCGTCACAGGCGTGCAGCGCTCGACGACGGCGAACGCACGCCGGACGTCGGGCGGCACGGGGTGGCCCGGGCGCTGTCCGCGCAGCACGCCGACCAGCCAGGGCTCCACCTGCTCCTGCGCGGTCAGCACGGGCAGCGACCCGGAGGCGCTGTAGAGCTCCCGGCACTGGTGCGGGCGCAGCAGCAGCCGGGCGGTGGCGCCGAGGTCGTACCGACCGTCGTGCACCAGCTCGGGGTCGAGGTCGAGCGGCGCGGCACCGTGCAGCTGCGAGTAGTGATCGAGCCGCGTGACCCTGAACGACGTGGGACGGGTGAACGGCGTGCCGTCCAGGCGGCGGTAGGCGTCGGCCAGCGAGGCCTGCACCGGCACCAGCAGCTCGCGCCGCGAGGCCGGCCCGCACACGGACGGCGCGCGCCCGACGCAGGCGACCGGCTCGGCGCTGGTCACGAACACGTCGTGGTGCCAGGGCCACGCGGCTGGTGCCACCGTGGCCACGAGACCCAGCACCGCAGCCGCGACGAGGATCGCCCCGTGACCGCGCACGCGACGGTGCAGCAGGGCCGCGGCCAGGACGGCGCACAGTGCCACCCCGAGCGCACCGACGACGTTCGCGAGGGCGCGGTCGGTCGGACGCTGCAGGCCGGTGAGCGTCCCGTAGGTGGTCACGGCCTCGAACGAGCCGCGGCCCCAGGGCACGGCCAGCGTCGTCACCGCCAGGACGGCGAGCGCGGCGAGCGGGGCACCGGTGCGTCCGGCGGTCATCATGCCGGCGAGGCACCCCACGGCGCCGGCGGCGGCGAGCGGCGCCAGCACCTCGGGGACGACCCAGCCGTCGGTCAGCCCCGTGCCGCCGTGCACCAGCACGACGACCGCGACGGCGAGCCAGGCGACGGCGAAGGCCGCCCAGGCGCTGAGCACCACGGCGACAGCCGGCGCGACGACGATCGCGCGCGACCGCACACCGCCGCGGCCGAGCACCTCGAGCGTCGGTCGCAGCCTGCGTCCGGTGTCGAAGGCTGCAGCCGCTGCGACGCACGGGCACACCATGACGAGCGCACCGGCGGTCAACCGCACGCCCCAGTCGACCTCGAGGCGCCACACCGGTCGCGCGAGCACCGACGCCAGGACGCCGAGCAGGCCGAGTGCGACGAAGCGCCCGGCGCCGCGCCGCGCCCACACGACGACCGCGGTCACGACACCGCCTGCCCCGTCACGTGCAGGAACCCCGACTCGAGCCGGCTCCTGCGCCCGTCGTCGGTGGCCAGACCGGCCAGCCTGTCCGTCGTCCCGTCGAACACCAGCCGCCCACCGTCGAGCACCAGCACGCGGTCGGCGAGGTCCTCGACGTCCTCGACGACGTGGCTGCTCATCAGCACGGTGCCGGTCAGCCCGCGCAACAGCTCGACCATGCCGTGCCGCTGGCGCGGGTCGAGCCCGGTGCTCGGTTCGTCGAGCAGCAGCACCTCGGCGTCGCAGGCCAGCGCCTGAGCCAGCGCGACCCGGCGCAGCATGCCGCCGGACAGCGCGCTGCACCGCCGGTCCGCGTGCCCCTCGAGCCCGACGGCGGTCAGCGACTCGTCGGCACGCGCCCTCGCCCGGGCGCGGCCGGCACCCTTGAGCCAGGCCAGGTAGGTCACCACGTCCCGAGCCGTGAGGTTGCCGGGGAACGTCGTGAGCTGTGGCATCAGGGCGACGCGCCGCAGGGCCTGCCGGCGCGAGCGGCCGGTCGTGGCCGCGTCACCGATCCGCACGGCCCCGGCGCTCGGCGCGACGACGCCTGCGCAGACGGACACGAGCGTCGACTTGCCCGCGCCGTTCACCCCGAGCAGCGCCGTCACGCCCGGGCCGATGTCGAGGTCGACGTCCGACAGCGCCGCGGTGCGTCCGTAGCGGTGCGACACCCCGCTGACGACGAGGCGCGTCACGTGCGGCGCTTGTCCTTCGAGCAGGGGTCGTTCGCAGGCGTCGAACGGCACGTCGAGACGACGTAGTGGTGCGCTCCGCCGCCCAGCGCGCCGGTCCGGTCGGCCATGCGCGCATACGAGCGCTCACCGTCCGAGCGACGACCTGAGTCGATGACCGAGACATCTGCCCCGCCCACCTGGACGACGACGTGCGCGTACACGCGACCGTCGTCGAGCTTCGTGTCCCGCAGCCAGCTCTGCAGCGTCGCCTGGCCGACCCCCTCGCGCAGGTTGCCGTACCCCCCGCCCCCGCTCATGACGATCGGGTTGCTGCTCGCCGCCCAGGTCCACGCCTGCGCGCTGGTGGCGCCGGCCACGACCAACCCGATGCCCGCCAGCAATCCTGTGACCACTCGCCGCATGTTTGCCCCCTGACCAGAGTTGATGATCGGCCAGCCTAGACAAGGTCGTCGCCTCGACCAACATTCGGTCACCGAGGTAGTCACGCCCCTGTCGGTGACCGGTCATCAGGCATCAGCTGCTTGCGGGCCCGAGAACGCGTGCCGCAGCGACTCGGCGTACAGGTCGGGCACCTCGAGCATCGGGAAGTGCCCGCCGCGCTCGACCTCGGTCCACGACGTCAGGTTGGTGAAGCGCTGCTCGACCCAGGGCCTGGGCAGCTTCTCCATGTCGCCGGGGAAGATCGTGACGGCGGTCGGGACGTCGACGGGCCGTGCTGCGCGGTTCGCCGGGAAGTTCTCCCAGTAGAAGCGGGCGGACGACGCGCCGGTGGCGGAGAGCCAGTAGAGCGTCACGGTGTCGAGGATCCGGTCGCGACCGACTGCGGTCTCGACGTCGCCGGTGTGGTCGGTCCAGGCCCAGAACTTGTCGAGCACCCAGGTCAGCAGCGCGACGGGCGAGTCGACGAGGCCGTACCCGATGGTCTGCGGGCGGGTCGACTGCTCGAGCGAGTAGCCCGACCCGAAGCGCCAGAAGCGACGCGTCTCGTCGACCCATCGCTGCTCGGTCTCGGTGAGCTGCCCCGGGTCAGCCGGCTCGCCGACGTACGGCGTGAACGTGTGCAGGGCCTCCACGCGGTCGGGGCGACGGGTGCCGAGGGCGGCGGTGACCCGGCCGCCCCAGTCACCGCCTGCGGCGAGGAACCGCTCGTACCCCAGCCGCCGCATCAGCTCGACCCAGGCGTCGGCGGTGCGCTCGGCGTCCCACCCGGTGCTCGTGGGCCTGCCGCTGAACCCGAAGCCGGGCAGCGAGGGCGCCACCACGTGGAAGGCCGGCAGGTCGGGCGACCCTGGCTCGGCCAGCCGGTCGATCACCTCGAGCGGCTCGATCACCGAGCTGGGCCAGCCGTGGGTGACGACGAGCGGCCGCGCGTCGGGGCGCGACGAGCGCACGTGCAGGAAGTGGACGTCGAGCCCGTCGACCTCCGTCACCGCCTGACCGTGGGCGTTCAGCTCGGCCTCGACGCGGCGCCAGTCGTACGCGTCCGCCCAGTACGCGACCAGGTCCCGCACCAGCGCCAGCGGCGGACCCTGGCGCCAGTCGTCCGAGCCGTCGGGCGTCGTGACCGTCTCCCGCTCGGCGAACCTGGCGCGCCGCAACCGGTCCCGCAGGTCGTCGAGCTCTGCGTCCGGTACCGCCAGCTGCAGCGGTCGCACCGCGTGGTCACCAGTCATCACGTGTTCCTCCTCGAACCGTCGTGCCCGAACATGCAGAGCGAGAGCAGCAGCCCGGCGACCGCCATGGCGGCACCGACCCAGCCGATGGCGGCGTACCCGGCGCCGGCCGACAGCACCAGCCCGCCGGCCCAGGCACCGACGGCGTTCGCCGTGTTGGTGGCGGAGTGCAGCATGGCCGCAGCCAGCGTCGGCGCCGCGGGTGCGACGTCGAGCAGCCGGGCCTGGATGCTCGGCATCGGCGCCATGCTGGCCGCGCCGAGCAGCAGCACCCCGACCGCCGCGCTCGCCGGGTGCCGCACGAGCACGGTCAGCGCGACCATCACCGCGGCCAGCCCGACCATGCCGAGGGCGATGCTCCAGCGCACGGACCGGTCGGCCAGCCGCCCGCCCAGCACGGCCCCCGCCGTCATCCCGACGCCGAACAGGGCGAGCACGGCCGGCACCCACGCGCGCGGGACGCCGGCGACGACCGTCAGGGTGCTCACGACGTACGTGTAGACGGCGAACACGCCACCGACGCCGACGACGCAGACGGCGACCACGAGCCAGAACCCTCTGTGCCGCAGGGCCTGCAGCTCGCCGAGCACCCCGTCCGCGCGTCCACGCGGCAGCCGGGGCACGGCCAGGCGCACCGCCGCGACGGCCACCGCGGCCAGCAGCGCCACGAGCACGAACGTCGCCCGCCACCCGACCACCTGACCGACGGCGGCTGCGAGCGGGACACCCACGACGTTCGCGACGGTGAGCCCCACGATGATCGACGCGATGGCCCGGCCGCGCCGCTCCGGAGCCACCAGGGAGGCGGCCGCGAGCGCCGCGACCCCGAGGTACGCGCCGTGCGGCAGGCCGGCCACGAAGCGCGCGGCGGTCAGCCAGGCCAGCGACGGCGCGAGCGCCGAGGCGACGTTCGCGGCGGCGACCAGGCCCATCGCGACCAGCAGCAGCCGCCGGCGCGGCACCCGTGCGCCGAGCACCGCCAGCGCGGGGGCACCCAGCACCACACCGACCGCGTACGCCGACACCAGCCGTCCCGCGGCCGGGTCGCCCACCCCGAACGCCGCCGCCACCGACGGCAGCACGCCCATCGACGCGAACTCCCCGGTGCCGAGGGCGACGCCGCCGAGGGCCAGCGCGGGCACGGCCCACCGGGCGCGTCCCACCCGCCGTGCGGACGTCGCGGTGCCGGGTGCACGGAGGACCGCGGTCGAAGCCATGCCCGTCACCGTAACCGGTATGACCGGTGTTGCCAACACCGGTTCGACCGGTGTCAGGCGTACGATGGGCGCATGACCACGCGGATGGACCCGGCCGTCGCCAAGCGGTTCCGCTCCGGACGCCCCTGCCTCGACCTCGCGCACACCGCCGCGACGCCGTACTGGAGCGAGCCCGAGCTGGTCCCCGACCGCGCCGCCCTGGAGCACTGGCTCGGGCACGTGCTCGACGTGCAGGTCGTCGCCCGGCCGGCCGACGTCGTGGCCGCGCACCGCCTGCGGTCCGCGGTGCTCGAGCTCGCCCGGGCCCGCGCCACCGACCGCCCGCTCGACCCCGCCGACGTCGAGACGCTGAACGGGTTCGCCGCGTCCGCTCCCCCGACCCCCCGCCTGACCCCCGACGGCTCGCTGGAGCGCCCCCCGGTGCGCGCCGTCGCCGCCCTGTCGGCCGTCGCCCGCGACGCCGTCGACCTGCTCAGCGGCCCCCTGGGCCACCGCATCCGCATCTGCGCCGCCGAGGGCTGCAGCTACCTCTTCGTCGACGCCTCGCGCCCCGGCACCCGCCGCTGGTGCTCCATGGAGCGCTGCGGCAACCTCGCCAAGGTCCGCACGCACCGGCGCGCCTCGGGCGGTTTCCGCGCCTAGGCGCCCGACCGACCCCGGTTCCTCGCACCGGTGGTCTGGCGCGAGCGCACCTCGCCCTGCGCGAGCTGGCGCGCACCGGCGCCAAGGCCCCGTTCGTCATCTCGAACCGCACGCTGTCGACGCACCTCGTCACTCAGCTGCGCGCCCGCGGCATCCCCGCCTACGGGCCGACCTGAGACACCTGACGGTCGCCGTCAGGCCGGCGGCGGGATGAGACACACCGCCTGCGGTGCAAGCGGTTCCTCGTGCTCGATCTCGTAGGAGCACTCCGAGCACCCGTCGGGGAGGTGCTCTCGCCAGTCGTGACCGCACTCGTGACATCGTCCCGCTGGTTGCGCGAGGCGGCGTCGCTCGCGCCAGGCCAGGAAGCGACTGCGCCAGCGCTCACCCATCGAGGCGCCCACCCATCCGGCCACGACGGACAGACCGATCATGATGGCGGTGCGCACCGGACGACCGTACGGCTGGGCCTGCACCGGCGCACGGGACCACGCGCGTCCAGCCTGCGCACGCCACTCGTCCTCGGGCCAGCCGATGCGTCACCCGGTCGTGGGGTCCGAGCCCTCCGCCCCAGCCGCGACCCGGCCGGCGTCGCGCTCCGGCCACCACGACTCGATGACGTCGCGAGGGACCTCCGTCCGGGTCGGCGTCGCTCGTCGTCGGGAGACCCGGGCAGTGAGCGCGAAGCAGGCTGCGGCGACGGTGACGACTGCGGTCACGACGAGGACGACGAGCGCCATGAGCTCCACGACCCGCACGACGAGGTCCCACAGCACGTAGTCGAGGCGCACCGTCACAGCGTGGCACGACCTCGCGCCCCGGGACGACGCGTCAGCCAGGATCGGACAGGGCGTCCACCCGAGCGGCGCAATCGCACCCCAGCAGCCACGAGCGGACGACCGACTGCCACGACGAGGGCGAGAGCCGGCAGCGGGACCTGCACCTGCAACCTTCCGATCACACGTCGGGGGCGCTACCAGTTGCGCCGTGCCGGCGCGGGGGGCGCCGGACCGCCCGATGCAGTCGATGACTGTGCAACAACATGTGCGCTGTGCAAATCTTGTTTTCGGACATCTGCGACAAGTACGTTGAGCAGCGCCCAGCGACGTCGTCGCCGGTGAACTCCTGACCCGGAGGTGCTCGTGACCGAGTCCACCACGATGTCCGCACCCGACCTGCAGGTGGGCCCTCCACTGGGCTGGTGGGACGAGACCGAGCTCGGACCGGTGCACGGGCTCCCGGTCATGACGCACGGCTGCCTGGCGCGCAGGGCCACTCGGCGGCGTCCGCTCGTGGCCGTCGGTGGCGTGGTGCTCGACCTCACCCCGGTCGTGGCCGGCTCGCACCCGGGCGGCCCGCACGTCCTCGTGGCGAACGCCGGGTTGGATGCCACCGACGACGTCGAGCTGGTGTCGCTGCACAGTCAGCCGGCCGTCCGGAGCCGCCTCGCGCGGCACGCGTGCGCCCGGCTGGCCGCCGCGCCCGCCGACCCGACGTGGCACGCGTGGCAGCGGGTGCTCGACCTGGCGGTCCTGGTCCGCAACGCGCTCTGGCTGCAGGTGCAGGTCCCCAGACCCGGCGGCGACCTGCTCGTCTACGTCGGTCAGTCGTACGCGCACCTGCTCCGCGACCACGCGGTGCAGCTGACGAGGGATCTGTCGCTGCTGGGGTTCGAGGAGCCGGTCGATCTCCCCGCTCCGCGGCTCGACGGGCTGCTGGCCGCGATCGCGCGCGACCGCTCGGATCCGGAGGCGGCCGATCTGGCGAACGCCCTGCTCGCGGACGCGCTCGACGTGCTGGCGGCGGTGGTCGACGCCGCGTCGCTCACGATGGAGTGGCTGGAGCAGGTCGGCGGGGTCGGCGAGGTCGGTGCGGTCGACGGGGTCGCCGCAGCCGACGCAGAAGACGGGACGCGATCCGACGTCCGCCGGGCCAGACAGGTCCGGAGGCTGCTGTGCGACTGGGTGGCCGGCCACGCGGCACGGTTGGTCGTGCTCGACCGGGGTCGGTCGTGACCGCCGAGGCCGCGGTCCGTCGCGGTCCCGTCGCACGGCTCCTCGACGCAGCCGAGGCCAGGCCCCTGCACCTCGACGGCAACCTCGACCGCGAGCACGGGTTCCTGCCCCGGCGGCTGAGCCCCAGACCCCTCCCCGCGTCGCACGCGGCCTGGGAGGAGGCGCTCGCCCAGCTGCCGGAGCTGGCGCACCGGCGCGACGCGCAGCAGGTGCTGGCGGGCCTGCCGACCCTGGCGAGCGACCCGGGATCGCTGCCGGACGACGCGCTCCCCTGGGCGGCCACGGTGCTCGGCAACCTGGCGCACGCCTACTGGCACTTCGGTCTGGAGCGCATGTACGAGCCGCGCAACCTGGTCGACGACAACCGCCTGCCCCCGGCCATCGAGGTGCCCTGGCACGAGGTCTGCAGCCGCACCGGGCGGCCCTTCTGCGGCTTGACGCTCGAGGACGAGATGTTCAACAACTTCGCCCTCGAGGCGCCGGCGGTCGTCGGTGCCGACGGCCAGTACGACGTCGAGGACGTGCGCGTCGATCGCATCACCGTGCCCGCGGCTGCCTACGGGTCGGAGTCCGAGCGGGTGTTCCTGGCCGCGTTCAGCGAGATCCACGCGATGCTCGCGCCGATCCCCGGGCTGCTCGAGGAGCTCGAGGAGCTGCTGCCGGGAGGGCCGGACGCCGTCGACGACGTCGAGTCGGTGCTCGACGGCGTCGTCCGCAGCCTGCAGCGGGCCACGGCGGGGTTCCGCAAGATCAGTCCGTCGCCCCGCAGCAGGACGTACTGCGACCCCGTCGACTGGGCGAAGACGGTCGTGACCTTCCAGGTGCCGGCGGAGGGCTACCCGGTGGGGCCGAGCGGGTCGGCGACCCCCCTGGTGCAGGTCATGGACGCGCTCGTGGGCCGTCAGCGCTACGACACCGACCTGGGGGCCCTCGTGGTCCAGCTCGGTGGCACCCAGCTGCCGAGCGTCCAGCAAGAGCTCTGTCGACTGGTGCGCGCGCTGGACCTGCGTGGCTGGGTCGCCGGTACCCGACGGTCCTCCCCCCGCGCCCACCGGCGGCTGGTGACCGCCTTCGACCAGGTGCACCAGGCGTACGCCGGCGACGCCGGGTTCCTGGGCGTGCACCGGGCCAAGGTCGTCGACTACCTCATGCTGTCGACCGTCCTCGGCCGGAACCAGACGACCGCCCACGAGCAGACCTTCGTCAACGGGCGGAGCTGGACGGCGATGGGGCGGCGGCTGCGCGACGCGGCCGAGGAGCGCGGCGCCTGAACGCACTCGTCGCGCGTCCCCGCCACCTGTCGCGCCCTCCCGGGAGCCGACACTCGGACTCGAACCGAGAACCGCCCGATTACAAGTCGGGTGCGCTACCAGTTGCGCCATGCCGGCGGGGCGGGCGCGAGGAGCACGTCCGCCGTCGCAGGGTACCGGCTGAGTCCGGGCCGCCGATGAGTCCCGGCGTCCGGCAGGGTCGTCCAGGCAGACACCCCACCGGACGGAGGCACCGTGCGCAGGCTCGTGCTCTACACGCTGATGACGCTGGACGGCGCGGTCGACCGCCCCGAGGAGTACTTCGCGGACGGGTCGGACGGGCCGCCGGTGTTCGACGACGTCATGGTCGAGTTCGAGCGCGAGGTGATCGAGGCGCAGGACGCCGTGCTGCTGGGCCGGAACATGCACGACGAGTGGTCGCGGTACTGGCCGACGTCGAACGAGGAGCCGTTCGCGAGCTTCGTCAACGGCGTGCGCAAGCACGTGGTCACGTCGCGGCCGCTCGACAGCGACTGGGGCGAGGTGACTGCGCTCGAGGGGCCGATCGAGACCAGCGTCCGCGACCTCAAGCGCACCGAGGGCGGGGACGTCGGGGTGCACGGCAGCATCACGCTGGCGCAGGGCCTGCTCGCGGCCGGTCTGGTCGACGAGCTGCGGCTCGTGGTGGCACCGGTCGTCGGGTACGGCGGGCGGCGGCTGTTCACCGACGAGCTGGGCGTCCGCCGGTTCGAGCTGGGCGAGAGCAGGTCGTCGCCGAGCGGCAGCCTGCTGCTCACCTACCGGCTGCCGAAGCCTTGACAACCCCGCCCGGGGCGAGGACAACGGCAAGAACCCTGGGCGACGGAGGTGGGGTCGTGCGAACCCGTGCACTCGTGACGGCCGCGGCGGTGCTCGTGCTGGGGCTCGGGGCCCCGCAGACGGCGGCGGCGGCTCCGCCCGGCAACGACACGGCGGCCACCGCGACCGTCGTCGACCTGCTCGACCTCCCGTACAGCACCACGGCCGCGGTCGGCGACGCGACGACGGACGCCGACGAGGCCGCGATCCACACCGCCTGCGGCGAGCCCACGACGACGGGCGGCGTCTGGTACCGGGTGACGCCCGGCTACGACACGGCGCTCACCATCTCGACGTTCGCCGACGGCGGGCCCGGCACCCGCAGCGTGCTGGCCACCGGCACCCCCGGGTCGCTGACGGCGGTCGACTGCACGTTCATCAGCGCCGAGCTGACGAGGGGCACCACCTACTTCGTGCTGGTGTTCGGCGTCGCACCCGGCGAGGCGCCCACCGAGATCGCGACGACGATCAGCAGCGACGCCTGCTACGGCCAGAAGCTCGACGACTTCGACGGCGACCTCTGCCCCGACCTCGCCGTCGCGACCACCCGCGGCGTCGACGTCCGCTACGGCAACGGCCCGACCCGGCTGGAGAAGCGGCGGGAGGCCCTCGCGCTGCCCGGGGTCGCGGCGCTCGCGACGGGGTGGCTGGACGACGACCGGTACGCCGACCTCGTCGTCGGCCTGCCGTCGACCACGGTGGACGGCCGGGCGCGCGCGGGCGAGGTGCGGGTGTACTTCGGGTCGCGCACCGGCCTCGGCGGCGGCCGCGCGACGGCGGTGCTGCACCAGGGCACGCTGCCCGGCACCGGCGGCGCCGAGACGGGCGACCTGTTCGGTGCCGCGCTGGCCGTGGGCCAGGACGGCGACGTCGCGATCGGGGCGCCCGGCGAGACGGTCGGCGACGTGGTGGGCGCCGGCGGCGTCGTCCGGGTGTCGTTCCGCACCACCGTGCGCGGCTCGTTCGCCAGCCAGGCCGGCCCGGTGCCCGGCACCCCGGAGACCGGCGACGCGTTCGGCAGCGCGGTCGCGTGGGGCGTCGGCCAGCTCGTGGTCGGCGTGCCGGGCGAGGACGTCGGGAGCCGCCGCGACGCCGGCGCCGTCGACGTGCTGCCGACCTCGGGCACGCCGTACCTGCTGACCCAGAACACGTCCGGCGTGCCCGGCACCGCCGAGACGGGCGACCTGTTCGGTGCCGCGCTGCAACCGCTCGACCTCGACGACGGTCAGCGGATGGCGGTCGGCGTCCCCGGCGAGACGATCGGCCGGGCGAAGCAGACCGGCATGGTCAACCTGCTGCGCCGGCCCGCCGGGGCCAGGCGGTTCAGCGGCGACGCCCTGCAGATCACGCAGGGCGGGGCGCGGGTCGTCGGCGACGACGAGTCGGGCGACCGGCTCGGCCAGGTGCTGGCGTCGAGCCGACAGCTCGAGCAGCGGGTGCTGCTGATCGGCGTCCCGTTCGAGGACGTCGGCGCGGCGGTCAACGCGGGATCCCTGCTGCGGGTGGTGCTGGGCGCCGACCTCGCCGACGGCGTCGTCCGGAGCGACGCGGTGAACCAGTCGACGCCGGGCTGGGCGGGCGCTCCGGAGGACGGCGACCACCTCGGCACCAGCATCGCGACCCTCAGCGGCGACGAGCGCGACGACGAGGACGTGCACGAGAGCGAGTGGTACGGCGTGCCGGGCGAGGACGTCGGCGACCTGCGGCAGCGCGGTCAGGTGCAGGGCGGCCCGCGCGGCGCCACGACGCTCGTGCCGGGGCCGTCCGCCGGCGGGCTGCAGTTCGGTCGCGTGCAGAGCTGACGGCTCAAACTCAGCCCTGGCCCGCCTGGTCGCGCAGCCCGGTCAGGATGAGGTCGAGGCCGGCGCGGAACTGCTCGGCGTCGTCGTGGTCCTCGAACTCGTCGGCCACGTGGTGGATGAACGGGAAGGCCTCGGCGTCGAGCGCGCGCCACTCGGCGACGAAGCGGGCCAGGTGCTCCTCGCGCGTGACCTCGCCGGCGAGCACCTCGCGCGGCGGCTGCTGCCCCATGTCGGCCGCGACGCCGACCACGAACCCGATGACGGTCGACACCGCGTGGAACCGCTGCCGCGGCGTGAGGTCGAGCCGCAGCATCTGCTGACCGAGCCGCTCGAACAGCGCGAGGCCGTTCTGCTGCACGCCCGTGTCGCGCATGAAGTACGCGCCGAGCCAGGGGCGGTCGGCGACGGCCTCGAAGAGGGCGACGGCGATCGCCCGGACGCTCTCGATCGGGTCGGGCAGGTCGCCCGCGCTGCTCGTGGTGACGAGGACGTCGGCCAGCACGTGGTCGGCGGCCCGGTCGAGCAGCTCGTCCTTGCCGGAGACGTACCAGTAGATGCTGCCCACCCCGCCGCCGAGCCTGGCGGCGAGCGCCCGGAAGGTCAGGGCCGCCTCGCCGGCCTCGTCGAGCAGCTTCACCGCCTCGACCAGCACCGCGTCGAGCGAGTGCGAGGCCCGACGGCGGCCCGCTGCCGGGCGCTCACCCCGGCCTCGGGCGGCCCGGCGGGTGGCGGGGGTCTCGACGTCGCTCACCCGGACAGTCCACCACACTTGCGCGCCGACCGAACGACGTTCTAATCTCGAACCGCGTTCGATAGTCGAACGTCGTTCGATCGGAGGACCGCCATGAGCGTCACGACACCGACCACCGCCGCAGGCACCACCAGGACCTACCCGTCCCTGCGAGCGGCCTGGGTGCCGCTCGCCGCGCTCTGCCTGGCCTTCTTCGTCGAGATGGTCGACAACACCCTGCTCACCATCGCGCTGCCGACGATCGGGCGGGACCTCGGCAGCGGCACCACCGCGCTGCAGTGGGTGACCGGCGCCTACTCGCTGACCTTCGGCGGGCTGCTGCTCACCGCCGGGTCCGCCGCCGACCGCCTCGGTCGCCGGCGCGTGCTGCTGGTCGGGCTGGTCTCGTTCGGCCTGATCAGCCTGTCCGTGGTCTGGGTGCACACCGCCGGCGAGCTGATCGCCGTCCGGGCCGCGCTCGGCCTGTGCGCCGCCGCGATGGCGCCGATCACCAACTCGCTCGTCTTCCGGCTGTTCGAGGACGAGGCGCTGCGCATGCGCGCCATGACCGTGATGATCGTCGTCGGCATGTCCGGTTTCGTGCTCGGCCCGCTGCTCGGCGGCACCGCCCTGGCCCACGTGCGCTGGGAGTGGCTGCTCGTCGTCAACGCCCCCATCGCGCTGCTCGCTCATCTCGGGGTCCGGCTCGGCGTGCCGGCCGACCGCCGCGAGGACCTCACCGACGACGTCCTCGACCTGCCCGGCGCGGTGCTCAGCATCGTCTCCATGGGCGCGGCCTGCTACGCGGCGACCAGCGGCGTGCAGCGCGGCTGGCTGTCGCCCGTCACCGTCGGCTGCGTGCTGCTGGCCGTCCTCGCCGTCGTCGCGTTCGTGCGGCACGAGCGGCGCACCGCGTCGCCGATGCTCGACCTGCGGCTGTTCTCCGACGGCACCGTGCGCGGCGCCGCCATCGCGCAGGTGGGCACCTCGATCGCCATGGCGAGCGTCATGTTCGGGCTGATCCTGCACTTCCAGTACGCCTACGGCTGGAGCCCCGTGGGCGCCGGCCTGGCCAACCTGCCGCTGATCGCCACGATGGTCCTCGCCGCCCCGGTGTCGACGGCGCTCGCCAGCCGCCTCGGGCACCGCGTCGCCTGCCTGATCGGCGCCGGCCTGCTCGCCGGGTCGCTGCTCGGCCTGTCGTGGGGGGTCTCGCACGGGTACGTCGCCGTCGCCGCGTGCATGGTCGTGATGACCCTCGGGCTGCGCACCGTGATGACGATCTGCGCCGTGGCCCTCGTCGGCGCGGTGCCGGAGAACCGCACCTCGCTCGCCGCCGCCATGAACGACACCGCGCAGGAGGTCGGCACCAGCATCGGGACCGCCGTGGTCGGCACGCTCATCGCGGTGCTGGTCACCACGACGCTGCCCGCCGGTCGGTGGAGCGCCGCCCTCGTGGCCTCGTTCTTCCACGGGGAGCGCATCACGTACGCCGTCCTCGCGGTCGTCGTCGGCGCCGTCGCCGCGCTCGGCGCCCGCTCGCTCAGCGACTCGCGCAGCACCGAGGACGCGCACTGAGGCGGACGCCGGTGCGTCCGCGGGGCGGGCAGCGGGGTGCCGCATCGCGGCGGGTTCTGACACGATGCAGGACATGAGCGCGGAGGCGGAGCGAGAGGGCCGGACCGCCGTCGACGCCGCCCCCGGGGACGACCTCCGGGTCACCTCGAGCACCCCGGTCGCTGACCAGGCGGTCGACCTGCTCGGGCTCGCCCAGCAGCACGCCGACCGGCTCGTGCGCGAGGCCCGCGAGCAGGCGGCGCAGCTGCAGCAGCAGGCCGCGCACGAGTCGCGGCAGCTGATGGAGCAGACGCGGGCCGAGGCCGAGCGCGTGAGCGGCGACACCGCCCAGCGGCGCGACCTGCTCGAGCGCAGCACGCAGGCCGCACGGCTCCAGGCGCAGCAGGCCGAGCAGCGGCTGGCCGAGGCCGAGCGGGTGCTGGCCTCGGCCACCGAGGAGGCCCGCGGCCTGGTCGCCGACGCGAGCGAGCAGGCCTCGCTCGACCTCGACGCCGCGCAGCGCACCAGCGACCAGCTGCTCGACGAGGCCCGCGCCGAGGCCGAGCGGCTGCGGCGCACCTCGCGCGCCGAGGCCGACCAGCGCGACGACGCCTCCCGCGCCGAGCTCG
>NZ_BAAHBM010000029.1:0-38547 GCF_054776675.1 Angustibacter aerolatus | reverse complement strand
GGCCGCGAGCGCCGCGACGACGCCGAGCAGGGCGCGCCCGGCGGCGACCAGCGCGGTCGGCAGCCCGACGTGCACCTGGCCGGGCACGACGGGGTCGAGCAGCAGCAGGCCCCCGAGCAGGGCGGGCACCGCGAGCACGGCCAGCGGCACCAGCATCGCGCCGGGCACCGCTGCGACCGGCGGGGGCCACACGTCCTCGTCGCCGACGGTCTCGTCGGGCACCTGCACGCCGTCGACCACGGGCGGCTCGGCGGCCGGCACGTCGCGCACCACGAGCAGCCAGGTGCGGGTGGCGTAGGCCGCGGTGACCAGGCCGGTGAGCAGGCCGCTGACCAGCACCAGCCAGGCCGCCCAGCCGAACGGCCCGTGCGTCGCCTCCTCGGCCGCGCCGAGCACGCCCTCCTTCGACCAGTACCCGCTGAGCGGCGGCACGCCGGCCAACGACGCGAGCCCCACGGTCAGCGCGACGGCCACGAGCGGCGCCCGGCGCCAGGCGCCGGCGAGCTCGTCGAGCGCGGTCGAGTGCACCTGGTGCGCGAGCGCACCGGCGGCGAGGAACAGCAGCGCCTTGAACCCGGCGTGCGACAGCAGCTGCACGACGCCGGGGGCCGCGCCGAGCTCGGGCGGGGTGACCGCGAGCGCCGCCAGCAGGTACGCGACCTGGCTGATGGTCGACCACGCCAGCACCCGCTTCAGGTCGGTCTGGGCGAGGGCGACCAGCGCGGCGACCAGCATCGTCAGCGCGGTGACCACGGCGAGCACGGCGCGGGCGGCGGGCGCCTGCTCGGCCAGCGGCAGCAGGCGGGCCAGCACGTAGCCGCCGGCCGCGACCATCGTGGCGGCGTGGATCAGGGCGCTGACCGGCGTCGGGCCCTCCATCGCGTCGGGCAGCCAGGTGTGCAGCGGCAGCTGGGCGCTCTTGCCGAGCACCCCGAGCGTCAGCAGCAGCACCGCGGCGGTGATCGTGCCGCCGCCGAGCCCGCCCAGCACGGCGGGGTCGAGCAGCGTGCTGATGCTCGTGGTGCCGGCGGCGGCGAGCAGCACCACGACGCCCAGCAGGAAGCCGACGTCGCCGACCCGGGTGACCAGGAACGCCTTCACGGCCGCCGCGCGCGCCGCCGTCCGCTCGCTCTCGTGCCCGACGAGCAGGTACGAGCAGAGGCCCATCGCCTCCCAGCCGATCAGCAGCAGCAGCAGGTCGTCGGCGTGCACCACGAGCAGCATCGCCGTGGTGAACAGCTGCACGGTGGCCACGTACGAGCGGTGCCGCGGGTCGGTCTCCTGGTAGCGCACCGAGTAGACCTGCACGCACAGCGCGACCACCGCGACCATGAGCGCGACGACGGCGCTCAGCCGGTCGGCGCGCAGGTCGAGGTGCACGGTCACAGCGCCCGTCTCGACCGGCCCGAGCAGCGGGACGGCGACCACCTCGCGGCCGCGGGTCAGCACCACCTCGACGACGGCCAGCAGCACCGCGACGCCCGCACCGGCGACGCCGGACGCCGACTGGGTGCGGCGGGCCGGGCGCGCGACGAACGCCCCGAGCAGCGCGGCGAGCGCCGGCAGCATCACGAGCAGCCGCGCCGTCCAGACCAGCGCCTGCGCGCCGTCGCCCGGGCTCACGCGGCGTCCTGCCGGTCGGTGCGCTCGGCGAGCGCGTCGGTGCCGCGCAGGTCGACGTCGCCGCGGCGGCGGAACAGCAGCAGCACCACGGCGAGCGCCACCCCGACCTCGGCCGCGGCGACGGTGATGACGAACACGGTGAGCGACTGGCCGCCGTGCAGCGGGTCGGCGTACGCGGCGTCGAACGTCACCAGCAACAGGTTGGCCGCGTTCAGCAGCAGCTCGAGCCCGACCAGCACCATGACGGCGTTGCGCCGCACCAGCACGCCGTAGACCCCGGCCCCGGCCAGCAGCGACGCCAGCACCAGGGGCCCGGCCAGGTGGATCACGCGTCGTCCTCGAGTGCCGCGCCGCCGCCTGCGGGGTCGGGCTCGGGGTCGCGCGACAGCACCAGCGCGGCGACGAGCGCGGCGAGCAGCAGCAGCGACAGCAGCTCGAACGGCAGCGCCCACGCGCCGAACAGGCTGCGCGCCAGCGGCTGCGCCTGCGACCGCGCCGGGTCGACGGCGATCGCGCGGCCGCCCACGGCGCTCACCAGGACCGCCCCCAGCAGCCCGGCGGTCGCGACCCCGGCGAGCACCGCGGCCACCCGGTTCGCCCGCCCCAGGTCGACCTCTGCCGAGCGGCCGATCGGCGCCCGCGTGAGCATCAGGGCGAACAGCACCAGCACCACGACGGCGCCCACGTAGACCAGCACCTGCACCAGCCCGACCACCTCGGCGCCGAGCACCAGGTAGCAGCCGGCCAGCGCCGCGAGCGCCGTCACCAGCCAGAGCGCGACGTGCACGACCTGCCGCGAGGTCACCGCGAGCACGCCGGACGCCGCAGCGAGCAGCCCGCACAGCGCGAACAGCACGTCGCGCGACGTCACGCCTCCCCCTGCGGCTCGGGAGCGGACGGCGGATCGGACGGCGGTGCGGCCTGGGCGGCGGGCGGCGCGGCGGCGGGACGCGGCGGCCGGGCGGGGCGAGCCGGCTTCTGCGCGCCCGCGACCTCCTTCGGCTCGGGGGCGCCGGGGTCGAGCGCGGGCGGCGGCGGCACGGTCGGCATCCACTCGCCGAGCCGGTCCCTGCCGTGCAGCAGGTCGCGGATGTCGAGCTCGGCGTACTCGAACTCGGGGCTCCAGTGCAGCGCGTCGAAGGGGCAGACCTCGATGCAGATGCTGCAGTACATGCAGAGCGAGAAGTCGATGTCGAAGCGGTCGAGCACGTTGCGCTGCCGCTCGCGGCCGCCGGGCGCCGCCGCGGGCAGCGTCTCCTTGTGGCTGTCGATCGTGATGCACCAGTCGGGGCACTCCCGGGCGCACAGCATGCAGACCGTGCAGTTCTCCTCGAGCAGCGCGATCACCCCGCGGCTGCGCGGCGGCAGCTCGGGCTGGACGTCGGGGTACTCCTGCGTGTGCGCGTGCTTCGTCATCGTGCGGGCCGTGGTCGCCAGGCCCTGCAGCAGACCGGAGAGCGGCTTCTTCGCGCTCATGCGGTCGCCACCGCCAGCACGGCCGTGATCGCGAGCTGCAGCAGCGCCAGCGGCACCAGCACCTTCCAGGCCAGCGCCTGCAGCTGGTCCTCGCGCACCCGCGGCCAGGCCACCCGCACCCAGATGATCACCAGCGACACCAGTCCCGTCTTCAGCAGCGTCCACCACGCGCCGTCCGGCCCCGGCCCTCGCCAGCCGCCGAGGAACAGCACCGCCGTCAGCGCCGCGAGCAGCACGATGCCGGCGTACTCCGACAGCAGGAAGAACGCGAAGCGCAGCCCGGTGTACTCGGTGTACGGCCCGAACACGAGCTCGCTGTCGGCGACCGGCATGTCGAACGGCGGCCGGGTCAGCTCGGCGACGCCGGCGACCACGAAGCAGACCAGCGCGGGCAGCTGCCACACCAGCCACCACCCGTGCCACGCGTCGACGATCCCGCCGAGCCGCAGGGTGCCGGCGGCGAGCGCCACGCTGGCGGCGGCGAGCACGATCGGCAGCTCGTACGACAGCAGCTGCGCGGCGGTGCGCAGGCCGCCGAGCAGCGCGTACTTGTTGGCGCTGGCCCAGCCGGCCATCAGCGTGCCGAGCACCCCGAGCGCGCTGACCGCCAGCACGAACAGCAGCCCGGCGTCGAGGTCGGCGCCGACCACCCCGGGCGCCAGCGGCACCGCGGCCATCGCGACGAGGTACGGCACCAGCGCGACGCCCGGCGCCAGGCCGAACACCCGCCTGTCGGCCGCCGCGGGCACGACGTCCTCCTTCTGCACGAACTTCACGCCGTCGGCCACCAGCTGCGCCCAGCCGTGGAACCCGCCGGCGTACATCGGCCCGAGCCGGCCCTGCATGTGCGCCATCACCTTGTGCTCGGCCTGCCCGACCACGAGGGGCAGCACGAGGAAGGCCACCAGCACCACCACGGTGTGCAGCACGGCGTCGAGCACCGTCGCGGCGTCAGGCATCGCGCGGTCCCCACTCGGGCGGCGGCACGCCCGGCGGCAGCAGCTTGCGGCGCGACGGCGAGGTGCCGGCGTCGCTCTCCCCCGGCTCCTTCGCGCCCGGCCACGCCTTGCTGGCCCGGGACGCGAGCTGGAACGACTTGCGCAGCGGGGTGCCCTCGAACCCGTCGGGCAGCAGCAGCGGGCGCAGGCCCTCGTCGGTGCCGTCGTCGAAGCCGGTGAAGTCGACGCCGAACATCTCGTGCGTCTCGCGCTCGTGCCAGGCCGCGCCCGGCCACAGGTCGGTGACGCTGGCCAGGCTCGGCCCGGCGGTGGGCAGCCGGGTGCGCACCAGCAGCCGCACCAGCCCGCCCTCGTGCCGCGGGCCGCCGGACCTCGAGTCGACCAGGTGCGCCACGACGTCGAGGGACGCCGGGTCGGCCGCGGGCTCGTCGACCGCCGACAGCCAGTCGAGCAGGTCGAGGCCGCCGCCGTCGCGGCACGCCACCAGCACGTCGTGCCAGCGCTCGGGCGGGACGTCGACGCACGGCGTCCCCGACGCGTCGTGGGCCGGCAGCGGCTCGGCCAGCCCGACCGCCTCGGCCAGCCGCGCCCCCACCCGCTCGGGGGTGCCGATCGCGGTGCTCATGCCGGCCGCACCGGTCCCCCGGCGTCCGGCGCGACGAGGCCGCGGGTCAGCGAGGCCGCCGTGCGGCGCCGGGCGATCGACGCGCCGGTCAGCTCCTCGTCGGCGATCTTCTGCTGCAGCATCAGGATGCCGTGCAGCAGCGCCTCGGGCCGCGGCGGGCAGCCCGGCACGTACACGTCGGCGGGGATCAGCTGGTCGACGCCCTTGGTGACGCAGTAGCTGTCCCAGTACGGGCCGCCGGAGTTGCTGCACGCGCCGAACGAGATGACGTACTTCGGCTCGGGCATCTGGTCGTAGAGCCGCCGGATCGCCGGCGCCATCTTGTCGGTGACCGTGCCGCTGACCACCATGAGGTCGGCCTGCCGGGGCCCGGGCGCGAACGGGATCACCCCGAGCCGGATGAAGTCGTGCCGCGCCATCGACGCCGCGATGAACTCGATCGCGCAGCACGCCAGCCCGAAGTTGAACACCCAGAGGCTGTAACGCCGCCCCCAGTTCAGCACCAGCCGCAGGGGTCGCGGCGCCGCCTCGGCGAGCGCCCCGACGCGCGGTGCAGGCAGGTCCACGGGCACGCCGCTCACCCTAGGCCCAACTGCCTTTGCGCACCTCAGCCCGGTTTGCGCGTCTCAGCCCGCTCCACGGCGCCTCGGCAGCGGGCTGACGCGCGGAAACCGGGCTGACGCGCGGAAACCGGGCTGACGCGCGGAAAGGGGTCAGAGCCAGCGGAGCAGGCCGCGGCGCCAGGCGTGGGCGAGGCCGACGGCGAGCACCCCGAGGAAGACGCCCATCTCGGCGAGGGTGCGCCAGCCGAAGCCGGGCAGCCGCAGCACGGTCGCCCAGGGCAGCAGGTACATCGCGTCGACGGCGAACACGACGTACAGGTAGGCGTACAGGTAGTAGCGCACGTTGGTCTGCGCCCACCCCGACCCGACGGGGTCGACGCCCGACTCGTACGTGGTGAGCTTGCCCGGGGTGGGGGCGTTCGGCCGCAGCAGCCGGGTGCCCTGCGTGGCGACGACGAACAGCGCGACGCCGGCGAGCACCACGAGCCCGACCACGACGTACGGCGACTGCTGCACGCGCCGACCCTAGCGCCGCGCCGGACGACGGAGCGGGGCAGACGTCCGCCGGGTGAGAAGATGCGTCCGCACGTTGGCGGCCAGGGGGACGCCACCGGCACGCTCGACGCCGAGCCCCCACCCGTCAGCACGACACCCGGAGTCCCGCATGCGCCGCCTGCTCGTCCCGCTCGTCCCCGTCGCCGCCCTCGCGCTGCTCGCCACCGGCTGCGCGCCGCAGGACGACGACGCCGCCGCCCCCGCGTCGTCCGCCTCCGCGAGCGCGAGCGGCTCGGCCACCACCGCGCGGTGCAGCCCCGACACGATGGACACCAAGACCAAGGGCACGCTGACCGTCGCGACCGACAAGCCGGCGTACGAGCCGTGGTTCTCCGGCGACGACCCGAGCAACGGCAAGGGCTTCGAGTCGGCCGTCGCCTTCGCCGTCGCGAAGCAGCTCGGGTTCGAGCAGGGCAGCGTGAAGTGGGTGACCGCCGGGTTCAACCAGGTGATCAGCCCCGCGCCGAAGGACTTCGACGTCGACGTCAACCAGGTCTCGATCACCGACGCCCGCAAGAAGAACATCGACTTCTCGTCGGGCTACTACGACGTCGCGCAGTCGGTCGTCACGGTCAAGGGCAGCAAGGCCGCCGGCGCCAAGAGCATCGCCGACCTCAAGGGCCTGAAGCTCGGCGCGCAGGTGGGCACCACCAGCTACACCGTCGCGAAGGACACCATCGCGCCGTCCGAGCAGGTCGCCGTCTTCAACACGAACGACGACGCGAAGGCGGCGCTGCAGAACGGCCAGGTCGACGCGCTCGTCGTCGACCTGCCGACCGGCCTGTTCCTCGCCGCGGCCGACCTGAAGAACGGCCAGCTGGTCGGCCAGCTGCCGTCGTCCGGCACGCCCGAGCAGTTCGGCATGGTGCTCGACAAGGGCAGCAGCCTCACCGCGTGCGTCTCGCAGGCGGTCGACGCGCTGCGCGCCGACGGCACGCTGAAGCAGCTCGAGCAGCAGTGGCTGACCAGCACCGCGGGCGCGCCCGAGCTGCAGTGACGACCGCGTACGAGGTCTCGCCGCTGCAGCGCGAGCGACTGGCCTACCGCAGGCGGCGGGCCACCCGCTCGACCCTGACCGGGCTGGCCACCACCGTGGGCGCGGCCGTGCTGGTCGTGGTCGTCGTGGTGCGCAGCCCCGGCTGGCCGCGCGTGCGGTCGAGCTTCTTCGACGTGCAGGTCGGCTGGGACGCGCTGCCCCAGGTGCTCGAGGGCCTGTGGCTGAACCTGCGCGTGATGGTGGTCTGCGAGATCGTCATCCTCGCGTTCGGCCTGCTGCTCGCGATCATGCGGACGACGCGCGGCCCGGTCGCGATGCCGCTGCGGGCGTTCGCCACCGGGTACGTCGACCTGTTCCGCGGGCTGCCGCTGCTGCTCGTGCTGTACCTGGTGGGCTTCGGCGTGCCCGGGCTGCGGCTGACCGGCATGCCGTCGAGCGTGGTGTTCTGGGGCGGCGCCGCGCTGGTGCTGACGTACTCGTCGTACGTCGCCGAGGTGTTCCGCGCCGGCATCGAGTCGGTGCACCCGAGCCAGCTCGCGGCGGCCCGCGGCCTCGGCCTGTCGTACGGCCGCGCCATGCGGTTCGTGGTGCTGCCGCAGGCCGCCCGCCGGGTGCTGCCGCCGCTGCTGAACGACCTGGTCAGCCTGCAGAAGGACTCGGGCCTCATCTCGGTGCTCGGCGCGATCGACGCCATCCGCGCCGCGCAGATCGCCGGTGCCGAGACCGCCGGCTTCACGCCGTACGTCGTCGCCGGGCTGTGCTTCGTGCTGCTCACGATCCCGCTGACCCGGCTCACCGACCGGGTCGCACGGCGGCAGGGCTGGCAGGGCGCGGGGGGCGTGCCGTGACGCGCCCGCTGCTGAGCGTGCGCGGCCTGCGCAAGACGTACGGGTCGCACGTGGTGCTCGACGGCCTCGACCTCGACGTCGCGCCGCACGAGTGCGTGGCGCTGATCGGCGCGTCGGGGTCGGGCAAGTCGACGCTGCTGCGGTGCGTCGACCTGCTCGAGACCCTCGACGACGGCGTGATCGAGCTCGACGGAGACGACGTCAGCGACCCGCGGGTCGACGCCGACGCCGTCCGGGCCCGCATCGGCATCGTGTTCCAGGCCTACAACCTGTTCCCGCACCTGCGGGTCGTCGACAACGTGGCCCTGGCCCCGCGCCGGGTGCACGGCGTCTCGAAGCAGCAGGCCGAGCACGAGGCGATCGAGGTGCTGCGCCGGGTGGGCCTGGCCGACAAGGCGCGCGCCTGGCCCGACGAGCTGAGCGGCGGTCAGCAGCAGCGGGTGGCCGTCGCCCGGGCGCTGGTCACCAAGCCGCTGCTGCTGCTGCTCGACGAGGTGACGTCGGCCCTCGACCCCGAGCTGGTCGGCGAGGTGCTGGCGCTGCTGCGCGACCTCAGCGAGGAGGGCACCACGATGGTGCTGGCCACGCACGAGATGGCGTTCGCCCGCGACGTCGCGCACCGGGTCGCGTTCCTCGACGGCGGCCGGGTGCTCGAGCAGGGCCCGCCGGCGCAGGTGCTCGGCGAGCCGCAGGAGGACCGCACCCGCACGTTCCTGGCCCGGGTGCTCGGCGGGTTCTGAGCAGGGCCCGGCGGCCCGGCGCATCGGCCCGGTTCGTCTCGTGACGCGGGACTCATCGCTCCACAGGAATCCTCGGTGCAAGGGTCGCCTTACCATTGACGAGGAAGCACCGACCCGACGACGCGAGGCGATCTCCCCAGCATGAGCAGCAGCAAGCAGGTGCAGAAGCTCGACCGCGTGGTGATCCGGTTCGCCGGCGACTCCGGTGACGGCATGCAGCTCACCGGCGACCGGTTCACCTCCGAGACGGCGGCGCTCGGCAACGACCTGTCGACGCTGCCCAACTTCCCGGCCGAGATCCGCGCGCCCCAGGGGACGCTGCCGGGCGTCTCGAGCTTCCAGCTGCACTTCGCCGACCACGACGTGCTCACGCCGGGCGACGCGCCCGACGTGCTCGTCGCGATGAACCCGGCGGCGCTCAAGGCGAATCTGGCCGACCTGCCGCGCGGCGCCACGCTCATCGTCGACACCGACGAGTTCACCAAGCGCAACCTCGCGAAGGTCGGCTACGCGGCGAACCCGCTCGACGACGACTCGCTCGACAGCTACCACCTGCACGCCCTGGGGCTGACGTCGATCACGGTGGCGGCGCTGGCTGACTTCGAGCTGTCGCGCAAGGACAAGGAGCGGGCGAAGAACATGTTCGCCCTCGGCCTGCTGTCGTGGCTGTACAACCGGCCGACCGAGGGCACCGAGTCGTTCCTGCACGGCAAGTTCGCGAAGAAGCCGGAGATCCTGAAGGCGAACCTGGCGGCGTTCCACGCCGGCTGGGCGTACGGCGAGACCACCGAGGACTTCGCGGTGTCGTACGAGGTCGCCGCGGCACCGATGCCTCCTGGCACCTACCGCAACATCACGGGCAACACGGCGCTCGCCTACGGCCTCGTCGCCGGCGCCCGCCGCGCCGGCCGCCCGCTGGTGCTCGGCGCGTACCCCATCACCCCGGCGTCCGACGTGCTGCACACCCTGAGCGGCCTCAAGGCGTACGGCGTGACGACGCTGCAGGCCGAGGACGAGATCGCCGGCATCGGTGCGGCCCTGGGCGCCTCGTTCGGCGGGGCGATCGGCGTCACCACGACGTCCGGCCCCGGCGTGGCGCTGAAGGCCGAGACCATCGGCCTGGCCGTCTCGCTCGAGCTGCCGCTGGTGATCTGCGACGTGCAGCGCGGCGGCCCCTCGACCGGGCTGCCCACCAAGACCGAGCAGTCCGACCTGCTGCTGGCGATGTTCGGCCGCAACGGCGAGGCGCCGGTGCCGATCGTGGCGCCCCGCTCCCCCGCCGACTGCTTCGACGCCGCCATCGAGGCGGTGCGCATCGCCACGACGTACCGGACGCCGGTCTTCCTGCTCTCGGACGGCTACCTGGCGAACGGGTCCGAGCCGTGGCGGGTCCCGACGATGGCCGACCTGCCCGACATCACCGTCGAGCTGACCACCGAGCCGAACGCCACGGTCGGCGACGAGCCGGACGGCGAGCCGCGGTTCCTGCCGTACGAGCGCGACCCCGAGACGCTCGCCCGGCCCTGGGCGGTGCCCGGCACGCCCGGCCTCGAGCACCGCATCGGCGGCATCGAGAAGGCCGACCGCACCGGCGACATCAGCTACGACCCGGCCAACCACGACCGCATGGTGCGGCTGCGGCAGGCCAAGGTCGACGGCATCGCCCGCACCGCGCCGGCCACCTGGGTCGACGACCGCCCCGGCCCGGACGGCGCCCGCGCCGACGTGCTGGTGCTCGGCTGGGGCTCGACGTACGGGCCGATCAGCGCCGCCGTCCGCGCCGTGCGGGCCCGCGGGGGCCTCGTCGCGCAGGCCCACCTGCGCCACCTGAACCCGTTCCCGAGCGACCTGGGTGACGTGCTGCGGCGGTACCGCCGGGTGCTGGTGCCCGAGATGAACCTGGGCCAGCTGTCGATGCTGCTGCGCGCCCGGTACCTCGTCGACGTGCAGGCGCTCACCCAGGTGCGCGGGCTGCCGTTCACCACCCACGAGCTGGTCGAGGCGATCGCCGCGCAGGCCGAGCTCGTCGACGCAGCCGACCCCACCCACGGCACCCACGAGGCGCCGCACCAGCCCGACGAGCGACCGGCCGACCTGACACCCGCCGGCCCGGCCGCTCCCGAGGAGGAGGCACTGTGAGCACCATCGACCTCGGCCTGCCCGCGTCGCGCGGTCTCGCCGGCGTCCCGGCCCTGCCGGTCGGCGCGCCCAAGCAGACCAAGAAGGACTTCACCAGCGACCAGGAGGTGCGCTGGTGCCCCGGCTGCGGCGACTACGCCGTGCTGGCCGCCGTGCAGTCGTTCCTGCCCGAGCTCGGCCTGCGCCGCGAGAACATCGTGTTCGTCAGCGGCATCGGGTGCTCGTCGCGCTTCCCGTACTACCTCGACACCTACGGCATGCACTCGATCCACGGGCGCGCGCCGGCCATCGCCACCGGCCTGGCCGTCGCCCGGCCCGACCTGTCGGTCTGGGTCGTCACCGGTGACGGCGACGCGCTGTCGATCGGCGGCAACCACCTCGTGCACGCCCTGCGGCGCAACGTGAACCTCAAGATCCTGCTCTTCAACAACCGGATCTACGGGCTCACCAAGGGGCAGTACAGCCCGACGTCCGAGCCGGGCAAGGTCACCAAGTCGACGCCGATGGGGTCGGTCGACACGCCGTTCAACCCGGTGTCGCTGGCGCTGGGCGCCGAGGCGTCGTTCGTGGCCCGCACCCTCGACAGCGACCGCAAGCACCTGACCTCGGTGCTGCGGCAGGCGGCCGAGCACCGCGGCACCGCGCTGGTCGAGATCTTCCAGAACTGCCCGATCTTCAACGACGGCGCCTTCGACGTGCTGAAGGACCGCGACGAGTCGCAGGCCCGGCTGCTGCACCTCGAGCACGGTCAGCCCCTCGCGCTCGGCGCCGAGGGCGACCGGCGCGTCGTGGTGCGCGACGACGCCGGGAGCCTGCAGGTGGTGCCCGAGGCGCAGGCCGACCCCGCCCGCGTGGTGCGGCACGACGCGCACGACCCCGACCCCTCCCAGCAGTTCGCGCTGTCGCGGCTCGACGGGCCCGACATGGCGCACGTGCCGGTGGGCGTGTTCCGCGACGTCGAGCGCCCCACGTACGACGACCAGGTGCGTGCACAGGTCGACGCCGCCGTCGAGCAGCGCGGCGGTCCGGCCGACGACGACGCGTTCAGCGCGCTCGTCGCCGGCCGCGACACGTGGACCGTGGGGTGAGCGGGGCCGACACCCCGGTCACCACCTCGAGCGACGAGGGACAGGAACGACTCGGCACGCTCTTCGGGCTGGGCGCCTACCTGCTGTGGGGCGTCTTCCCGCTGTACTTCCGCCTGCTGGAGCCGGCGGGCGCCGTCGAGATCGTCGTGCACCGCGTGCTGTGGTCGCTGCTCGTCTGCCTGGTGGTGCTCGCGGTCGTGCGCGACGTCTCGTGGGTGCGGCCGCTGCTGCGCCGGCCGCGCTCGCTGCTGACGCTCGGGGTGGCCGCGGTGTTCATCGCGGTCAACTGGGGCGTCTACGTGTACGCCGTCAACGCCGGTCACGTCGTCGAGGCGGCGCTCGGGTACTTCATCAACCCGATCGTGACCGTGCTGGTCGGCGTGCTGGTGCTGCGGGAGCGGCTGCGCCGCCTGCAGTGGGCCGCCGTCGCGTTCGGTCTGGTGGCGGTCGTCGTGCTCACCGTCGACTACGGCCGCCCTCCCTGGATCGCGCTGCTGCTGGCGGTCTCGTTCGCGACGTACGGCCTGATGAAGAAGCGCGTCGGCGTGGGGCTCGGCGCCCTGGCCAGCCTGACCTCCGAGACCGTGCTGCTCGCACCGGTCGCGGCCGTCGCCCTGATCTGGCTGGAGGCCACCGGTCGCGGCACCTTCGCCGAGTCGGCGCCGGGGCACGGCCTGCTGCTGGCCTCCACCGGCGTCGCGACGGCGGTGCCGCTGCTGCTCTTCGCGGCGTCCGCCCGCCGGGTGCCGCTGGTGACGATCGGCCTGCTGCAGTTCCTGACGCCGGTGCTGCAGCTGCTGTGCGGCGTGCTGCTGCTCGGTGAGCACGTGCCGGCCTCGCGCTGGATCGGCTTCGCCGTGGTGTGGGTGGCCCTCGTGCTGCTCACCCTCGACAGCGTGCGCAGCGCCCGAGCGCGGCGCCTCGATCGCACCGCGGCCGCCCGCCGCGAACCCGCCCACGACGCGAGCTGACGCACGACCGTTCACGAGCGCCGCACCTCGTCGACCAGGGTGTCGGCCACGCCGAGCAGCACCTTGGCGTAGGGCAGCGCCACCGCGCCCTGGTGCGTGAGCTGCAGCCCGCCGTCGCCCCGCTGGAACAGCCGGCACCCCAGGCGGCGCTCGAGGGTGTGGATCTGCTGGCTGATGCCCGGCTGCGAGTACCCCAGCAGCGCGGCGGCGGCCGAGACCGAGCCGGTGTCGGAGACGCGCACGAAGGCGCGGAGCAGCGTCAAGTCCATCCCTGTCCCCCTCGGGTGCGTCCCCACGCACCGCGAGTGTCCCCCTCGCGCCGTCAGACTGTCAAGCGACAACCGAGGGTGCTGTCACAGCCAGACCGCACCCGCGCACGCGGGAGCGCGCGCGTCGCACGCCCGCGATAGCGCACCCGCACCCGCTCCCACCAGACCCGATCACGACCTCGCATGCGTCGTTGCCCGCTGTCGTCGGACGACAACAGCCTGGCCCGACGGCGCACTCGCGCCGTCACGACCACGACCTCGGGAGTCCCGTCCATGCCCGTGCGCACCCGCCCCACCTCGCACCGCCCCGTGCCGACCCTGCTCCGCACCGTCGGCGCCGCGCTCACCGCCGGCGCCCTCACCCCGGCCGCCGCCTCCGGCGCGGCGGCCGCGCCCGACGCGTCCCCGCCCGGCCACGCGGCGACCGCCCGGTCCGAGCCGTCGCAGCCCGCCACCGGGCTCGACCGCGCCGCGCCGGACGCCCTCGTCGGCACCGTGACCGACGCCTCGACCAGCACGTCGGTCGCTCCGTCTCCCCGGTCGGCGGCGGCCACCCGGCTGGCCAGCCGGTGGCGCACCTTCCGCGGTGGTCGCATGAAGCTCGGCACCGCCAAGGGGCTGCCGGCCGTCTACATCCACTTCACCTGGTCGCGCACCTGGGCGATCCAGAAGTCGATCGAGCACTCGGGCGGCAAGGCCCGCGCCGTGGCGGCGACGGCCTGCGCGTTCGTCCCCACCACGCCGGCCGCCGCGGCCTGCGTGCTCGCGGTGCAGTGGAAGCTCGACAGCCTCGAGAAGGCGGCTCGCTCGGGCACGAGGCACCGGCGGTGCGTGGCGGTGCGCGCCCCGCTCGGCGCCGGAGCGGCCCAGCTGGCGCTGTTCCGGTTCTACACCGTCCGGTGCGTCAAGTGATCCCCCGGCACCGGGCCACCGTCACGGTGGTGACGTGTCATGCTGGGTCGCGTGTCGTCCCGTCCGCCCCGCCCCTGACGTGAGGAGCACACCGTGCAGCACCTGACCCTGCTCGCCCGCGAGCTGTTGACCCTGGCCGTCGCGCTGGTCGTCGTCTTCGCCTTCGGCCGGCTCTCGGTGGCCGACACCGCCCTGCTCGTCGTGCTGTGGTGCGCGGTCCGCGCCGGCACGCTCGTGCTGAGCAGGCGCCGTCGGCACCCGCAGCCGACCCCCTAGGCGGCGCCGCGACGCACCGCCCACGACCCCGCAGCACCCACCAACCCTCCGGTGGGTGCTGCGGCCGTTCAGGGGTCGTTGGTCGGCCGACCCGCTGCCCTCCCGCGCCACTCGGGCGCGCGCGGGTCAGGCCGAGCGCTCGACGACGCCGTGCGCGAGCTGGGCGAGCGCCCGGGTGATCGGGCCCTCTGGCAGCGACGAGAGCGCGGCGCGGGCGTCGTCGGCCCACTGGCGGGTGACCTCGCGCGCCTCGGTCATGGCCGGGTGGGCGCGCAGCAGCTCGAGCGCCTCGGCGTGCCGGGCGTCGTCGTGCAGGTCGCCGTCGAGCAGCTCGAGCAGCCGGGCGTCGGCGGGGTCGGTCGACCGCCGGGCGAGCAGCACCGGCAGGGTGGGCACGCCCTCGCGCAGGTCGGTGCCCGGCGTCTTGCCCGACTCGGCCGACTCGGACGCCAGGTCGATGAGGTCGTCGGCCAGCTGGAACGCGACGCCGATGCGCTCGCCGTAGCGACGCATCACCTCGACGACCGCGTCGTCGGCACCCCCGAAGCGGGCGCCGAACCGGCCGGCGGTCGCGATGAGCGAACCGGTCTTCTCGCCCAGCACGGTGAGGTAGTGCTCGACCGGGTCGGCCCCCTCGGGCGGTCCGATGGTCTCGTGGGTCTGCCCGGCGCAGAGCACCTCGAAGGTCTCGGCCTGCACCCGCACCGCCTCGACCCCGAGGTCGGTCACGACCTGCGAGGCCCGGGCGAACAGCAGGTCGCCGGTGAGGATGGCGACGGTGTTGCCCCAGCGCGCGTTCGCACTGTCGGCGCCGCGCCGCAGCATCGCCTCGTCCATCACGTCGTCGTGGTACAGCGACGCCAGGTGCGTCAGCTCGACCACGACGGCCGCCCGCACGACGTCGTCGCTCACCGGGCCCGGCTCGGGGCCCAGCTGCGCCGACAGCACGGTCAGCAGCGGTCGGAACCGCTTGCCGCCGGCCTCCAGGAGGTGCCGGGCAGCGCCCGCGATGAACACGTCGACGTGGTCGACCGCCTGCTCGAGCTGCTTCTCGACCCGCTCCATGCCGTCGGTGACGGCTGCGGCCAGCGCTGGGTCGTCGATGGGGAGGCCGAAGGCGTCGGCGGCGGTCACCT
Organism: Angustibacter aerolatus; assembly: GCF_054776675.1. NCBI lineage: Bacteria > Bacillati > Actinomycetota > Actinomycetes > Kineosporiales > Kineosporiaceae > Angustibacter > Angustibacter aerolatus. The sequence goes on along the minus strand of NZ_BAAHBM010000029.1, from coordinate 23,370 downwards.
GCACCTCACCATCGTAGGCGTGCCTCGGGTGGACGTCGCACGAGTGCCGACCGACCGGGTCAGCATGCGACGGGGCCTCAGGGCAGGAAGGTCGACGAGCGCGTGGCCAGGTCGAGCACCGGCCCCGGCAGGATCCCGAGCACGATGGTCATGAGCGCGCCGACGCCGATCGCGACGGTGGTGAACGCGCTCGGGGCGGCCACCACGGTGCTGTCGCCGTCCGGCTCGGAGAAGTACATGAGCACGATGACGCGCACGTAGAAGAACGCGGCGATGGCGCTCGACACCACGCCCACGATCGCCAGCCAGGTGCCGCCGTGACCGACCGCCGCCGAGAACACCGCGTACTTGCCGATGAAGCCGGACGTCGCGGGGATGCCGGCGAAGGCGAGGAGGAACAGGCTGAACACCGCGGCCAGCAGCGGCGAGCGGCGAGCCAGTCCGGCCCACTGCGACAGGTGCGTGGCCTCGCCCGCCTGGTCGCGCACCAGCGTCACGACGGCGAACGCGCCGATCGTGGTGAAGCCGTAGGCGGCCAGGTAGAAGAGCGAGCCCGACAGGCCGGTCTTGTCGAAGGCCAGCACGCCGGTGAGGATGAAGCCGGCGTGCGCGATCGAGCTGTAGGCGAGCATGCGCTTCACGTCGGTCTGCGTGATCGCGAGCACCGAGCCGACCACCATGGTGGCGATGGCCACGGCCCAGACCAGCGGCTGCCAGTCCCAGCGGTTGCCCTGCACGGCGACGTAGAACAGCCGCAGCATGGCGCCGAAGGCCGCGACCTTGGTGCAGGCGGCCATGAAGCCGGTCACCGGGGTCGGCGCGCCCTGGTAGACGTCCGGCGTCCAGGAGTGGAAGGGCACCGCGCCGACCTTGAACAGCAGCCCGACGGAGACCATCGCGACGCCGATCAGCAGCATCGTGTTGGACGACGTGGTGCCGGCGATCGCGGTGGCGATGTCGTCGAGGTAGAGCGAGCCCGAGAAGCCGAACAGCAGGGCCACGCCGAACAGGAAGAACGCCGACGAGAACGACCCGAGCAGGAAGTACTTCAGCGCGGCCTCCTGCGACAGCAGGCGCCGGCGACGGGCGAGCCCGCACATCAGGTACAGCGGCAGCGACAGCACCTCGAGCGCCACGAACATCGTGAGCAGGTCGCCTGCGGCCGGGAAGAGCAGCATGCCGGCGACCGAGAACAGCGTCAGCGTGAAGACCTCGCTCTGCACCCAGCCGGCGCGGGCGGTGGCCGCCTCGTACGCCGAGCCGGGCACGCTCGCGCCCTGCGAGGTGAACGCGTTGCCCTCGCTGCCGGCGAAGCGCTCGGCCATGGTGAGCACCCCGAGCAGGGCGAGCACCAGGATCGTGCCCTGCAGGAAGAGCGTCGGGCCGTCGACCACGACCGCCTTCGCCGCGGTCGAGCCCTTCGGGTCGTCGGCGGCCAGCACGACGGTGACGAACGACGCGAGCAGCCCGACGACGGTGACGCCCACCTGCGCGTTCCAGCGCACCCGGCGGGGCGCGAACGCCTCGACCAGCACCGACACCAGGCCGGCGCCGAAGACGACCAGGATCGGCGCGACCAGCGCGTAGCTGACCTGGGGCGCGCTGATGTCGGCCGCGACGAGGGCGCTCACTTCGAATCTCCTTGGACCGCTGGGACGGCGACGCGCGGTGTCGGGTCGGTCATGCCGATCTGCGACATCGTGCGCTCGACCGCCGGGTTGATGACGTCGAGCACCGGCTTCGGGAAGACCCCGAGGGCGATGATGACCGCCAGCACCGGCGCCACGACCCACGCCTCGCGGGCGGTCAGGTCGGGCGTGCCGGCCGCCGACTCCGGCTTGGGGCCGGTCATCATGCGCTGGTACATGAGCAGGATGTAGATGGCCGCCAGGATGATGCCCACGGTGGCGACCACACCGGCCGCCGGGTAGCGGGCGAACGTGCCGACCAGCACCAGGAACTCGCTGACGAAGCTCGACAGGCCGGGCAGCGCCAGGCTCGACAGGCCGGCGATCAGGAACGCGCCCGCCACGAGCGGCGTCACGCGCTGCCAGCCGCCGAAGTCGGGGATGCGTCGCGAGCCCCGACGGCCCGCCAGCATCGCGGCCACCAGGAACAGCGCGGCCGTCGAGAACCCGTGGTTGACCATGTAGAGCATCGAGCCGGACTGGCCGGTCGAGGTCATCGCGAAGATGCCCAGCACGATGAAGCCGAAGTGCGAGATGGACGTGTAGGCGATGAGCCGCATGACGTCGGTCTGGCCGATCGCCAGCAGCGCGCCGTACACGATCGACACGATCGCCAGCACGATGATCACCGGCGTCGCCCAGCGCGAGGCCTCGGGGAACAGCGGCAGGCAGAACCGGATCATGCCGAACGTGCCCACCTTGTCGAGCACGCCGACGAGCAGCACGGCGACCGGCGGCGGCGCCTCGGAGGCGGCGTCCGGCAGCCAGGTGTGCACCGGGAACATCGGCGCCTTGATCGCGAAGGCGAAGAAGAAGCCGAGGAACATCAGGCGCGCGGCGTCCGTGCCGATCTCGGTGCCGATCAGCTGGTCGAGCGTGAAGCCCTCGGGGCCGCCGGGGCCGGCCACGTAGAGCGCGATCACCGCGACGAGCATGATCAGCCCGCCGGCCAGCGAGTACAGCAGGAACTTCACCGCGGCGTACTGCCGCTGCGGACCGCCGTACGACCCGATGAGGAAGTACACCGGGATGAGCATGGCCTCGAAGAACACGTAGAACAGGAAGACGTCGGTGGCCGAGAAGACCCCGACCATCATCGTCTCGAGCACCAGCAGCAGCGCGAAGTAGTGGTGCTCGCGGCGGCCGACCTCGGGCGCGTCGCGCCAGGCGGCCAGCATGCAGACCGGCGTCAGGAAGGTCGACAGGGCGACCAGCGTGAGCGCGATGCCGTCGACGCCGAGCGAGTAGCTGACGCCGAGCGACGGGATCCAGTGGTGCAGCTCGGTGAACTGGAACTGCTGGGCGGAGCCGTTCTCGAACTGCAGCGCCATCGCGATGGTCAGCACCAGCGGCACCAGCGAGAACACCAGCGCCACGAGCTTGGCCAGGCGCGCCGAGGCGGCCGGCAGGGCCGCGACGACGACGGCGCCGACCAGCGGCACGACGCCGATGGTCGTGAGCCAGGGGAAGCTGCTCATCAGGAGATCACCGCCACGGCTGCGAGGAGGACGACGACGCCGGCGAGCATCCCGAGCGCGTACGTGCGGACGAACCCGTTCTGCAGGCGACGCGTGCGTGCCGACAACCCGCCGATCAGCGCGGCCAGCCCGCCGACGGCGCCGTCGACGCCCTTGTTGTCGGCGAAGACCAGCGAGCGCGTCAGGTGCTGGCCGGGACGCATCAGCAGGGCCTCGTTCACGTCGTCCTGGAAGAGGTCGCGGCGCGCGGCGCGGGTGGCCAGCGAGCCGACGGGGGCGGTGCGGGCGACGTCGTCGCGCCAGTACCGCAGGTAGGCCAGGCCGACACCGAGGAGCACCAGCACGAGGGTCAGGATCGTGATGACCGCGGGGGCCAGCACGGGCTCGACGTCGGGGTGCTCGCCGACCACCGGGTGCAGCCAGTCCTCGATGAGGCCCGTGGGGCCGAGCGCCAGGCCGAGCAGCGCCGAGCCGACGGCCAGCACCATCATCGGCACCGTCATCAGGGCGGGCGACTCGTGCGGGTGGTCGTCCTCGAGCCAGCGCCGCTTGCCCATGAAGGTCATGAAGAACAACCGGCTCATGTAGAACGCGGTGACGCCGGCGGCCAGCATCGCGGTCAGGCCGAAGACCCACGCGCGCCAGCCGTCGCCCTCGAACGCGGCCTCGATGATCTTGTCCTTGCTCCAGAAGCCGGACAGCCCCGGGAAGCCGATGATCGCCAGCCAGCCCAGCCCGAAGGTGATCCAGGTGATCTTCATCTTGGCGCTGAGGCCGCCGAAGGTGCGCATGTCGACGCGGTCGCGCATGCCGTGCATGACCGAGCCGGCGCCGAGGAACATGCCGGCCTTGAAGAAGCCGTGGGTCAGCAGGTGGAAGATCGCGAAGACGTAGCCCACCGGGCCGAGGCCGGCGGCGAGCATCATGTAGCCGATCTGGCTCATGGTCGAGGCGGCGAGGGCCTTCTTCAGGTCGTCCTTGGCGCAGCCGACGACCGCCCCGAACACCAGGGTGATCGCGCCGACGATCACGACGACCAGCTGCGCGTTCGGTGCCAGGTCGAAGATCGGGTGCGAGCGGACGACGAGGTAGACGCCCGCGGTGACCATCGTGGCCGCGTGGATGAGCGCCGACACCGGCGTCGGGCCGGCCATCGCGTCGCCCAGCCACGACTGCAGCGGGAACTGCGCGGACTTGCCGCACGCGCCGAGCAGCAGCATCAGGGCCATCGCGGTGAGCGCCGCGGTGCTCGCGCCCGACGAGGCGTTGAAGACCGTCGCGAAGTCGACCTTGCCGAACTGCACGAACATGATCATGATCGCGACGCTCAGCCCGAAGTCGCCCACGCGGTTGGCGATGAACGCCTTCTTGGCCGCGGCGGCGTACGCCGGGTTGTGGTTCCAGAACCCGATGAGCAGGTACGACGCGAGACCCACGCCCTCCCAGCCGACGTACAGCAGCAGGTAGCTGTCGGCCAGCACCAGCAGCAGCATCGAGGCCACGAAGAGGTTGAGATAGGCGAAGAACCGGCGGCGGTCGGCGTCGTGCTCCATGTAGGCGATGGAGTAGACGTGGATGAGCGAGCCGACGAAGGTCACCAGCAGCACGAACGCCAGCGACAGCGGGTCGAGCAGCAGCCCGGCGTCGAGCTGGAAGGCGCCGGCCGGCACCCAGCTGAACAGGTGCTGGTCGATCGAGCGCCCGCTCTCGCTCTCACCGAGCAGCGCGACGAACAGGATCGCCGCGACGACGAAGGCGCCCCACGAGCACAGGGTGCCGACGAGGTGGCCGAACCGGTCGGTGCGGCGGCCGCCGAGCAGCAGCACCGCGGCCCCGAGGAGCGGCAGCCCCACGAGCAGCCAGGTCAGCGAGAACGCGCCGGAGGCCGCCGTCGTGTGGAAGGCGCCCTCCGCCGCGAGCACTGAGGTGGTCAATGGTCAGGTCCCGTCGGTTCGTGTGCGAGTGCAGGCGTGCGCGGCCCGGGGGCCGTGGAGAGGCTAGAGCTTCAGCAGGTTGGCGTCGTCCACCGAGGCCGAGCGGCGGGCCCGGAAGATGCTCAGGATGATCGCCAGGCCGACCACGACCTCGGCGGCCGCCACCAGCATCACGAACAGCGCGACGACCTGGCCGTCGAGGTTGCCGTGCAGGCGGGTGAAGGTGACGAACGCGAGGTTGGTGGCGTTCAGCATGAGCTCGACGCCCATGAACACCACGATCGCGTTGCGACGCAGCAGGAACGTCGCCGCGCCGATCGAGAACAGGATCGCCGACAGCACGATGTAGTTGTGCAGGCTCATCGCTTGCCTCCGCGCTCGACGTCGGCCTCGATGGCCGCGGTCTGGGACTCGAGCTGCTTGCTGTCGCCGACCTGCGAGCGGGCGCGCAGCACGCGCGACACCGACAGCTCGGACGGTGTGCCGTCGGGCAGCAGCGCCGGCGTGTCGACGCCGTTGTGCCGGGCGAACACGCCCGGCGCGGGCAGACCGGCGGGCTGCCGGCCGGGCTCGCTGAACCGGCGGCGGGCCAGCACCCGCTGGGTGACCTTCTCGCCGATGCGCTCGCGGTGGGCGAGCACCATCGCGCCGAGCGCGGCGGTGATGAGCAGCGCGCTGGTGACCTCGAACGCCCAGACGTACTGGCCGAAGATCTTGTTCGCGATGCCCAGCACGTTGCCCTCGGCGTTGGCCTGGGTGAGGCCGACCGGGCCGGAGAACGTGAACGACCCGACGCCGGCGATCAGCAGCACGGCCAGGCCGAGCGCGAGCAGCACGCCCACCCAGCGCTGGCCGCTGATGGTCTCGACGAGGGAGTCGGAGGAGTCGACGCCGACGAGCATCAGCACGAAGAGGAACAGCATCATGACCGCGCCGGTGTAGACGAACACCTGGATGACGCCGAGGAAGTCGGCGTCCTGCACGAGGTAGATGACGCCGAGGCTGACCATCACGACGGCCATGCCCAGCGCCGCGTGCACGGCCTTGCGGGCGAACAGCAGGCCGAGGGCGGACAGCACCATGACGGGTGCGAGCACCCAGAACAGCACCGTCTCGGAGCCGGTCGGGGCGGGGCTGCCGGCGGCCTGCACGGCCGCGTGCACGGCGGCGGGTGCGAACGTGCTCATCGGCGAGCCTCCTGGATGACGGCCTCGCCCTCGGTCTGCACGCCCGTGGCCGGCTCGGACTCGCCGGTGTCGCGGTGCTCGTGCGCCTGCACCCAGGCCTGCTGGTCGTCGGTCGGACCGCTGATGTTGCCGCGGTAGTAGTCGTCGGCGTCGAGGCCGGCGGGCATGGGGTGCGGCGGCGGCAGCATCCCGGTGCGGATGGGCGCGAGCAGCTGGTCCTTCTCGAAGATCAGCCGACCGCGCGAGCTGTCGGCCAGCTCGTACTCGTTGGTCATCGTGAGCGCCCGGGTGGGGCACGCCTCGATGCAGAGCCCGCAGAAGATGCACCGCAGGTAGTTGATCTGGTACACGCGTCCGTACCGCTCACCGGGCGACATGCGGTGGTCGTCGGTGTTGTCGGCGCCCTCGACGTAGATGGCGTCGGCCGGGCACGCCCAGGCGCACAGCTCGCACCCGATGCACTTCTCCAGGCCGTCGGCGTACCGGTTCAGCTGGTGCCGCCCGTGCCAGCGCTGCGCCGTCGGGCGCGGCTTCTCGGGGTACTCCTCGGTGTAGACCTTGCGGAACATCGTGGAGAACGAGACCCCGAAGCCCGCGACCTGCGGCACCAGCGAGGAGATCGGGCCGGGTGCACCGGCGCCCTTGTCGACGTCGCCGTCGCTGCGGCCCACGACCTCCTGCGGGCGCGCGGTCTCCTGGCCCGAGGTGCGGGCCGGGACGGTGTCGTCGGTGGTGCCGTCGTGCTCAGTCACGAGACTGCGCCTCCACGTCGTCGGTCGGGGCACCCGCGCCGGTCAGGGCGCGCGGGCCGCGGCTGCGGATGAGCTGCTGGCCGGGCAGCGGGGGCACCGGGTGGCCGCCCGCGAACGGGTCGACCTCGCCGAGCTCCCAGCCGCCCTCGGGCTCGCGCCGCTCGGTGCGGGAGTCGATCACCCAGGCGATCGCCCCGCCGACCACGGCGAGCACGCCGATGGCCACGAACAGCTTGGTGCGGCCGGACGACGTGACGTCGGGCAGCGCGCGGATGGTGGCCACCGCGACGATCCACAGCAGGCTGGCCGGGATGAGGAACTTCCAGCCGAACCGCATGAACTGGTCGTAGCGCACGCGCGGCAGCGAACCGCGCACCCAGATGAAGAAGAACAGGAAGAGCCACAGCTTCACGACGAACCACAGCACCGGCCACCAGCCGGTGTTCAGCACGCCGTCGTCGATGGACGACAGCGGCCAGGGGGCGCGCCAGCCGCCGAAGAACATCGTCGTGGCCAGCGCCGAGACGGTCACCATGTTCACGTACTCGGCGAGGAAGAACAGGGCGAACTTCAGCGAGGAGTACTCGGTGTGGAACCCGCCGGTGAGCTCGCCCTCGCCCTCGGCGAGGTCGAACGGCAGCCGGTTGGTCTCGCCGAACATCGTGACCACGTAGACGACGAACGAGAAGATCGCCGGGATCACGAACCACTGGCTGCGCTGGGCGTCGACGATGGCCGACGTCGACATCGAGCCGGCGTAGAGGAACACCGGGACCAGCGACAGGCCCATCGCGATCTCGTAGCTCACGATCTGCGCCGAGGAGCGCAGACCGCCGAGCAGCGGGTACGTCGAGCCCGACGACCAGCCGGCGAGCAGGATGCCGTAGACGCCGACGCTGGCCACCGAGAGCACGAACAGCACGGCGACCGGGACGTCGGTCAGCTGCAGCGGGGTGCGGTGCCCGAAGACGCTCACGGCCGGGCCGAACGGGATGATCGCGAAGGCCACGAAGCAGCAGGCCGCCGCGATGGCGGGCGCCAGGATGTAGACGACCTTGTCGGCCGCCTTCGGGATCAGGTCCTCCTTCAGCGCGAGCTTCACGCCGTCGGCCAGCGACTGCAGCAGGCCGAACGGGCCGGTGCGGTTCGGGCCCGGACGCTGCTGCATCCGGCCGATGATGCGCCGCTCCGCCCAGATCACGATGAGCGTCGTGACCACGAGGAAGACGAAGATCGCCAGCGCCTTGGCCAGCACGAGCCACCAGGTCTCGTCGGCGAAGCTCGCCGCCCTGCCCGGTGCCGTGGTGGCGGCGACCAGCTGACCGGCCGTGATCATGCGGCACCTCCGCGGGAGAGCTCGACGACCGACCCGGCGGTGGTGCGCAGCGTGCTGCGCACCGGCAGGCCCGGCTGGTTGGTGGGCACCCAGACGACGCGGTCGGGCAGCTCGGTGACGACGACCGGGAAGCTCAGCGCCCCGTGCGCGCTGCGCACGGTGAGCAGGTCGCCGTCGGCCACGCCGACCTCGGCGGCGGTGGCCTGCGACACCCGGGCGACGGCGCGGTGCGCGGTGCCGGCCAGCCACGGCTCGCCGTCCTGCAGGCGACCGGCGTCGAGCAGCTGCGCCCAGGTGGCCAGCACGGCCTGCCCGCGGCCCGGCTGCGGCAGGTCACCGGCCGGCACCGCCGGGGCGGGCGCCTGCGCACCCTCCCAACCGGCCAGCTCGGCGGCCTCGTCGCGCAGCTCGCCCAGGTCGCGGGCACGCAGGTCGACGTCGAGCTCGTCCGCCAGCAGGTGCAGCACCCGGTAGTCGCTCTGGTACGAGGTCTGCAGCACGGTCGCGAAGGGCCGCTCACGACCCTCCCAGTCCCAGAACGTGCCGGCCTTCTCGGCGGCCGCGGCCACCGGGAGCACGACGTCGGCCAGCTCGGTGACGGCGCTGTGCCGGGACTCGAGCGAGACGACGAAGCCGGCCGCGGTCAGCGCCGCGGTCGCCAGCTCGGGGTCGGGCAGGTCGGCCGGGTCGAGGCCGCCGACGACGAGCGCCGCCAGCTCACCCGCCGCGGCCGCCGCGAGCATCTGGCCGGCGTCGCGCCCCGGGGCGGTCGGCAGCTCGGCCGACCCCCACACGGCGGCGACGTCGACCCGGGCCGCGGCGTCGGCGAGCGGACGACCACCGGGCAGCAGGCCCGGCAGCGCGCCGGCCTCGACCGCACCGCGCTCTCCGGCGCGACGCGGCACCCACGCGAGCCGGGCGCCGGTGGCGTCGGCCAGGCGGGAGACGGCGGACAGCGCGCCCTGCACCTCGGCCATCCGCTCGCCGACGAGCACGACCGCGCCCTCGGAGCGCAGCAGCTCGGTGACGGCGTCGACCTCGGGGCTGCCGCTCACCAGGGCCTCGAGCACCTCGGCCTCGGTGCCGGGGGCCGCGGGCACCAGCGTGCCGCGCAGCTTCTCGAGCCCGCGCGTCGTCCACGGCGCGACCGACACGACCTGCTGCCGGTGCGCGCGCACCGCCTTGCGCAGCCGCAGGAAGACGATCGGCGACTCCTCCTCGGGCTCGAACCCGACGAGCAGCACCGCGGGGGCAGCCTCGAGCTCGGCGTAGGTGACGCCGGCGGCGCCGGCCCAGTGCCCGGCCACGTGGTGGGCCAGGAAGTCGGCCTCCTCGGCCGAGTGCGGGCGGGCGCGGAAGTCGACGTCGTTCGTGCCGAGCGCGAGCCGGGCGAACTTGGCGTAGGCGTAGGCGTCCTCGAACGTCACGCGGCCGCCGGGCAGCACGCCGACGCCACCGGCGGCGCGGGCCGCCGCCAGGCCGCGGGCCGCGACCTCGAGCGCCTCGGGCCACGAGGCGACCTGCAGCTCACCGGTCTGCGCGTCGCGCACCAGCGGGTGGGTGAGCCGGTCCTCGGTGCGGTAGGTGAACGCCCACCGGCCCTTGTCGCAGTTCCACTCCTGGTTGACCTCGGGGTCGTCACCGGCGAGCCGGCGCAGCACCTGGCCGCGGCGGGTGTCGGTGCGCAGCGAGCAGCCGGACGCGCAGTGCTCGCAGACGCTCGACGTCGAGACCAGGTCGAACGGACGGGACCGGAAGCGGTAGGCCGCACCGGTGAGCGCGCCGACCGGGCAGATCTGCACCGTGTTGCCGCTGAAGTAGCTCTGGAACGGCTGCTTCTCGTAGATGCCGATCTGCTGCAGGGCGCCGCGCTCGACCAGCGAGATGAACGGGTCGCCGGCGATCTGGTCGCTGAACCGGGTGCAGCGCGCGCAGAGCACGCAGCGCTCGCGGTCGAGCAGCACCTGGGTGCTGATCGCGATCGGCTTGGGGTAGGTGCGCTTGACGTCCTCGAAGCGCGACTCGCTGCGGCCGTTGCTCAGCGCCTGGTTCTGCAGGGGGCACTCGCCGCCCTTGTCGCACACCGGGCAGTCGAGCGGGTGGTTGATGAGCAGCAGCTCCATGACGCCCTGCTGCGCCTTGTCGGCCACCGGCGAGGTGCGCTGGGTGCGCACCTGCATGCCCTCGGTGACGGTCATGGTGCAGGAGGCCTGGGGCTTCGGCATCGGCCGCAGCGACCCGTCCGGGCCGGGCATGGCGACGTCGACCAGGCACTGGCGGCAGGCGCCGACCGGCTCGAGCAGCGGGTGGTCGCAGAACCGCGGGATCTGGACGCCGAGCTGCTCGGCCGCCCGGATGATGAGCGTGCCCTTCTCCACCGCGACGTCGACGTCGTCGATCGTCAGGTGCACGAGGTCGTCGCGCGTGGCCGGCGGGGTGCCGCCGGTCGGCGTCGTGACGGTCACTTGGCGGCCACCTCCGGGGCGAACAGCAGGGAGTGCTCCGGCGGGAACAGCACGTCCGCCGGGGTGTGGGTGCCGGCGACGAACTCGTCGCGGAAGTACTGGATGGCCGACGTCACCGGGGAGGTGGCGCCGTCGCCGAGCGCGCAGAACGAGCGGCCCAGGATGTTGTCGCACGCGTCGAGCAGCAGGTCGATGTCGCGCTCGGTGCCCTTGCCGTGCTCGAGGCGCTGCAGGATCTGCTTCATCCAGAAGTTGCCCTCGCGGCACGGGGTGCACTTGCCGCAGGACTCGTGCGCGTAGAAGTCGACCCAGCGGCTGACCGCGCGGACGACCGAGACGCTCTCGTCGAAGATCTGCAGCGCGCGGGTGCCGAGCATCGAGCCGGCCGCGCCGACGCCCTCGAAGTCGAGCGGGACGTCGAGGTGCTCGGCGGTCAGGATCGGCGTCGACGAGCCGCCCGGCGTCCAGAACTTCAGGCCGTACTGCTCCGAGCGCATGCCGCCGGCCATGTCGAGCAGCTCGCGCAGCGTGACGCCGAGCGGTGCCTCGTACTGGCCGGGGCGGGCGACGTGGCCGGAGAGGCTGAAGAAGCCGAACCCGGTGGACTTCTCGCTGCCCATCGAGGTGAACCAGTCGGCGCCGTTGGCCACGATCGAGGGGACCGAGGCGATCGACTCGACGTTGTTCACGACGGTGGGCCGGGCGTAGAGGCCCGCGACCGCGGGGAACGGCGGCTTGAGACGGGGCTGGCCGCGCCGTCCCTCGAGCGAGTCGAGCAGCGCCGTCTCCTCGCCGCAGATGTACGCGCCGGCGCCGGCGTGCACGGTGACGTCGAGGTCGAAGCCGCTGCCCAGGATGTTCTTGCCCAGGAAGCCCTTCGCGTACGCCTCCTCGACGGCGCGCAGCAGGCGGCGGTAGACGTGCACGACCTCGCCGCGCACGTAGATGAACGCGTGCGTGCAGCCGATCGCGTACGACGTGATCGCCACGCCCTCGATCAGGAACTGCGGCGCCGCCATCATCAGCGGGATGTCCTTGCAGGTGCCCGGCTCGGACTCGTCGGCGTTCACCACGAGGTAGCGGGGCCCGCCGTCGTCCGGCGGCAGGAAGCCCCACTTCATGCCGGTGGGGAACCCGGCGCCGCCGCGGCCGCGCAGGCCCGAGTCCTTGACCAGCTGGATGAGGTCGGCCTTGGGCGTCTGCAGCGCGGTGCGCAGCGCGCCGTAGCCGCCCTCGCGCTCGTAGGTGGCCATGCTCCACGAGGCGTCGTCGTCCCAGAACGCGCTCAGGACGGGGGTGAGGGTGGTCATGCCTAGACCTCCTTCTGGTGCGCCGCGTCGGAGCGGCTGGCGTCGCCGGCCTGCCCCTTGGCGGCTGCGTCGTTGGCGCTCGGGGCGCCCGGGGAGCCGATCTCCTCGGCCGCCACCTGCTCGGTGGGTGCCGCCGAGCCGCTGGCGCGGGGGGACGGGGCCGTCCAGCCGCGCTCCTTGGCCAGCCGCAGGCCGACCAGGGACGCGTCACCGGCGCCGACGCCCTCGTCGGCGCGGCCGTCGTCGAACCCGGCCAGCACGCGGGAGACCTGCTTGAAGGTGCAGACCCGGCCCGCACCGCGGGTCGGGACGACGGGCGCGCCCGCCCGCAGGTCGTCGACGACCTCGCGGGCGCTCGACGGGGTCTGCCGGTCGAAGAACTCCCAGTTGACCATCACGACCGGCGCGTAGTCGCAGGCCGCGTTGCACTCGAGGCGCTCGAGGGTGATCTTGCCGTCGTCGGTCGTCTCGTCGTGCCCGACGTCGAGGTGCTCCGACAGGCTGTCGAAGATGGCGTCGCCGCCCATGATCGCGCAGAGCGTGTTGGTGCAGACCCCGACGGTGTACTCGCCGTTGGGGTGCCGCTTGTACTGCGAGTAGAACGTCGCCACGCCGGCCACCTCGGCCGTCGTGAGGTCGAGCAGCTCGGCGCACAGCTCGATGCCGCGCTGGCTGACGTAGCCGTCCTCGGACTGCACGAGGTGCAGCAGCGGCAGCAGGGCCGAGCGGCTCTGCGGGTAGCGCGCGACCACCACGGCGGCGTCCGCCTCGAGCCGGGCGCGGACGTCGGCGGGATAGGCGTCGTGCGCGGAGGTCACGGACGCGACAGGCTGCGGGTCGACCGACATCAGCGGTCCACACCTCCCATGACGGGGTCGATCGAGGCGACGGCCACGATCACGTCGGCGATCTGGCCGCCCTCGCACATGGCGGCGGTGGCCTGCAGGTTGTTGAAGCTCGCGTCGCGGAAGTGCGCGCGGTACGGCTTGGTGCCGCCGTCGCTCACCAGGTGCACCCCGAGCTCGCCCTTCGGCGACTCGACGGCCTGGTAGACCTGCCCGGCCGGCACCCGGAAGCCCTCGGTCACCAGCTTGAAGTGGTGGATGAGCGCCTCCATCGAGGTGCCCATGATGTGCCGGATGTGGTCGAGGCTGTTGCCCATGCCGTCGGACCCGATGGCCAGCTGCGCCGGCCACGCGATCTTCTTGTCCTCGATCATCACCGGCCCCTCGAGGCGCTGCAGGCGCTCGACGGTCTGCGCGATGATCCGCAGCGACTCGTAGCACTCGTCGATGCGGATGCGCAGCCGCCCGTAGGCGTCGCACGAGTCGCGGGTGATGACGTCGAAGTCGTAGGTCTCGTAGCCGCAGTAGGGCTGCGCACGGCGCAGGTCGTGCGGCAGGCCGGTGGAGCGCAGCACCGGACCGGTGATGCCGAGGGCGATGCAGCCGGTGAGGTCGAGGTAGCCGACGTCGACGGTGCGTCCCTTGAGGATGGGGTTCTCGTTGAGCAGCTTCTCGAGCTCGCCGAGACCGCGCTGCACCTCGGGGATCATCGACTGGATCTCGTCGACCGCGCCGCGGGGCAGGTCCTGCGCCACGCCGCCGGGGCGGATGTAGGCGTTGTTCATGCGCAGCCCGGTGATCAGCTCGATCACCTTGAGGATGCGCTCGCGCTCGCGGAAGCCGACGGTCATGACCGTGGTGGCGCCCATCTCCATGCCGCCGGTCGCCATCGCGACCAGGTGGGAGGAGATGCGGGTGAGCTCCATCATGAGCACCCGGATGACGCTGGCCCGCTCGGGGATGCGGTCGGTGACGCCGAGCAGCCGCTCGATCGCCAGGCAGTAGACGGTCTCCTGGAACATCGGGGCCAGGTAGTCCATGCGGGTGCAGAACGTGACGCCCTGCACCCAGGTGCGGAACTCCATGTTCTTCTCGATGCCGGTGTGCAGGTAGCCGATGCCCGCGCGGGCCTCGGTGACCGTCTCGCCGTCGATCTCGAGGATGAGCCGGAGCACGCCGTGCGTGGACGGGTGCTGCGGGCCCATGTTGACGACGATGCGCTCCTCGCCGAGGGCCGCGGCCTCCTCGGCGACGTCGTCCCAGTCGCCGCCGGCGGCGTTCAGCACGCGCCCCGCGACCGCGTCGTCGGTGGTGGTGGCGCCGTAGGGATCCGTCTGCTGGGTCATCAGCTGTACGACCTCCGCTGGTCGGGCGGTGCGATCTGCGCGCCCTTGTACTCGACGGGGATGCCGCCGAGGGGGTAGTCCTTGCGCTGCGGGTGGCCCGGCCAGTCGTCGGGCATGAGGATGCGGGTGAGGGCCGGGTGACCGTCGTAGACGATCCCGAACAGGTCCCAGGTCTCGCGCTCGTGCCAGTTGGCACCGGGCCAGACGTCGCAGACCGACGGCACGCGGGTGTCGCCCTCGGGGCAGACGACCTCGAGCCGGATGCGGCGGCTGCCGTTGGTGAGCGACAGCAGGTGGTAGACCGAGTGCAGCTCGCGGCCGACCTCGTGCGGGTAGTGCACGCCGCTGACGCTGACGCACATCTCGAAGCGGGTGGCCGGCTCGTCGCGCAGCACCCGCGCGACCTCGACCAGCCGCTCGCGGCGGACGAAGAAGGTGATCTCGCCGTGCTCGACGACGGCCTTCTCGATCGCCTGCTCGTACGACGTGCCGTGCTCGGGCAGGACGTCGACCAGCACCTGGGCGACCTCGTCCCACCAGCCGTCGAACGGCCGCGCGGACGGCGCGGACATCACGACCGGGCGCACCAGGCCGCCGTAGCCGGAGGTGTCGCCGGGGCCGTGCGCGCCGAACATGCCGGTGCGGACGTCGACGACCTCGGCCTCGGGCGTGGTCGTCGCGATCTCGGCGGTCTGCGGGGCGGCCTCCTGGGCCACCGCGGCCGCGCGCCGGGTCTGGCCGACGGTCGCGTTGTCGTCGCCGACCTGGTCCTTCGGCTGCCGGCCGGTGGGGTCGCTCACGCCAGCAGGCCCTTCATCTGCGAGGTGGGGGTCGCCTCGAGCGCAGCCGCCTCGGCCGCGCGGGCCGCCTCGACCCGGTTGACGCCGAGCGGCATCTTCTGGATCTGGTGGTGCAGCTCGATGATCGCGTTGAGCAGCATCTGCGGGCGGGGCGGACAGCCCGGCAGGTAGATGTCGACCGGCACCACGTGGTCGACGCCCTGCACGATCGCGTAGTTGTTGAACATGCCGCCGCTGCTGGCGCAGACGCCCATCGCGATGACCCACTTGGGCTCGGGCATCTGGTCGTAGACCTGACGCACGACAGGGGCCATCTTCTGGCTGACCCGGCCGGCGACGATCATCAGGTCGGCCTGGCGCGGGGTGGCGCTGAACCGCTCCATGCCGAAGCGGGCGATGTCGTAGTCGGGGGTGCCGACGGCCATCATCTCGATCGCGCAGCAGGCGAGCCCGAAGGTCGCGGGCCACAGCGAGCTCTTGCGCATGTAGCCGACGAGGCTCTCGACCGTCGTCAGCAGGAAGCCTGCGGGGAGCTTCTCCTCGATACCCATCTGGGCCTCAGTCCCATTCCAGCCCACCGCGACGCCACACGTAGGCGTACACGATGAACACCGTGAGGATGAACAGCACCATCTCGACGAGGGCGAAGAGCCCGAGCTGGTTGAACCCCACCGCGAACGGGAAGAGGAACACCGACTCGATGTCGAAGATGATGAAGAGCATCGCGGTCAGGTAGTACTTCACGGGGAACCGCCCGCCACCAGCAGCGTGGGGCGAGGGCTCGATGCCGCACTCGTACGCGTCGAGCTTCGCGCGGTTGTAGCGCTTGGGACCCGACAGGGACCCGGCGACCACGGAGAAGACGGCGAATCCCGCGCCGATGGCGAACAGGACGAGAATCGGCACGTAGGGGTTCATGCCGCCTCGCTCCTCTCTGGGTGTGGTCCGCCCGGTCCGGACGGTGCGACGAGCGTGGTGCCTGGACGCCGGGAGCCGTCCCGGCGCCGTCATCCTAGGGCGCGCGCTGCGCCCGTCGAGATAAGGCGATCCTTACTTGAAAAGGCCTGATCACGTTGCTTGTGAACGCCTTCACGAAGACGTCGCAGACTCTACGCCTGCCCGCCGACAGCCTGGCACCGATACCGCGCCAACGGGGCGAAGGCGTCAGCTGGGGCGGGTGGCGCGGTGCAGCGCGACGACGCCGCCGGTGAGGTCGCGCCACGCGACGTCCGCCCAGCCCTCGCCCTGCAGGCGGGTCGCGAGCTCGCGCTGGCCCGGCCACTCCTGGATCGACTCGGCGAGGTAGACGTAGGAGTCGGGGTTCGAGCTGACCGCGCGGGCGATCCGCGGCAGCGCCCGCATCAGGTAGTCGAGGTAGACCCGGCGGAACGGCGTCCACGTCGGGCGGCTGAACTCGCACACCACGAGCCGGCCGCCGGGCCGGGTGACCCGCAGCAGCTCGCGCAGCGCAGCGCCGGTGTCGACGACGTTGCGCAGCCCGAACGAGATCGTGACCGCGTCGAAGGACGCGTCGGCGAACGGCAGCCGCGTCGCGTCGCCCGCCGCGAACGGCAGGGCCGGCTGGGAGCGGCGACCGACCCGCAGCATGCCGACCGAGAAGTCGGTGGCCACGACCTGCGCGCCCGCCCGCTGGAACGGCAGGCTGCTGGTGCCGGTGCCGGCCGCCAGGTCGAGCACCCGCTCCCCCGGCCGGACGTCGAGCGCCCGCACCACCGCACGGCGCCAGGCACGGTCCTGCCCGAGCGAGAGGACGTCGTTGGTCAGGTCGTAGCGGGCGGCGACGTCGTCGAACATCGCGGCGACCTCGCCGGGACGCTTGTCGAGGCTGGCGCGGCTCACGGCGTCACTCTCGCACGGGCGACCGATCGGCCGGCACCCGGAGGCCGTGGGCGCGCGCGACCCCCCGCGGGTCTGGTTCGATCGTCGGGACGCAGCACCCGAGCCACGAGGAGCGGCACATGGACCCCCGGCCGATCGACGCCGACCCCGACTCGGCGACGGCGATCGTGCCCTCCGTGCCCGGGTCGGTGCCGGCCACCCGCGCCTTCCTCGTGGGCATGCTGCGCGGCTGGTCGGTGCGACCGGAGGCCGTCGACGACGCGGCGCTGCTGGCGACCGAGCTCATCACCAACGCGGTCACCCACGGCGAGGGCGCCGTCACGCTGGCGGTCGAGGTGGACGGCGATGACCTGCGGGTGGCCGTGACCGACCACGGGGTGGGCCGGCCGAGCCCGAAGGAACCGACGGTGGACGGCGAGCACGGCCGCGGCCTGTGGCTGGTGCAGGCCATGTCGCGCGACTGGGGCACCACGAGGCACAGCTCCCCCGACGGCACGACGGTCTGGTTCGAGCTCTCCGTGGTGGGCTGAGCGCGCCGCACCCGCTCGAACGGGGCGCTCGCGCGGACGCGGCGCGGGCGACCTACCCTGACCCGGTGACGAGCGCCCACGCCGAACCCGAGGCGCAGCTCGTCGTCCGCACGGTGCAGGTGCGCGACCCCGGCCCGCTGCTGTCGCTGCTGCCCGACGCCCCCGTCGTGTCGTGGGTGCGCCGCGGCGAGGGGCTGGTCGGCTGGGGCGAGGCGGCGCGCTTCGACACGACGGGCGAGCCACGCATCACCGACGCCGACGACTGGTGGCGGCAGCAGGTCGCCCACGCCGTCGTCCGCGACGAGCTCGGGCGGCCGGGCACCGGCCCGGTCGCCTTCGGCTCGTTCGCGTTCGACGCGCGCTCCTCGCGCGGCGGCGCGCTGGTCGTGCCCGAGGTCGTCGTCGGCCACCGCGACGGCACCTGGTGGGTCACGACGGCGACGACCGGCGACCAGCTGCCCCGCGCGCCCAGGCTGCGCGCGCACGACGCCGCCAGCCCCGGCACGGTGCGGTTCGCCGACGGCACGCTCGGCGGGGTGTCGTACGCCGCGGCCGTGGCGCGCGCGGTCGAGCGCATCGCGGCCGGCGAGGTCGAGAAGGTGGTGCTGGCGCGCGACCTCGAGGCGCAGGCCGACCGCGCGGTCGACCAGCGGTGGCTGCTGCGCGGCCTCGCCGAGCGCTACCCCGGCTGCTGGACGTTCGCGGTCGACGGCCTGCTCGGGGCGACCCCCGAGCTGCTGGTGCGCCTGGAGCGGGGGCTGGTGCACTCCCGGGTGCTGGCCGGCACCATCCGGCGCACGGGCGACGACGCGCACGACCTGGCCCTGGCCGGCTCGCTGGCGCGCTCGAGCAAGGACCTCGAGGAGCACGAGTACGCCGTCCGCTCGCTGGCGGAGGCGCTGGCCCCGCACTGCTCGTCGATGAACGTGCCCGAGTCGCCGTTCGTGCTCCACCTGCCCAACGTCATGCACCTGGCCACCGACGTCGCGGGCGTGCTGGCCGACGACGCGACGGCGCTGCGGCTGGCCGCCGCGCTGCACCCCACCGCGGCGGTCTGCGGCACGCCCACCGAGGCGGCGCGCGAGCTCATCGCGGCGCTCGAGGGCATGGACCGCGGCCGCTACAGCGGGCCGGTGGGCTGGATCGACGGCCGCGGCGACGGCGAGTGGGGCATCGCGCTGCGCTGCGCGGAGGTCGACCCCGACGACGCCACCCGGCTGCGGCTGCTGGCGGGCTGCGGCATCGTCGCCGGCAGCGACCCCGATGCCGAGCTGGCCGAGTCGGACGCCAAGCTGGTGCCGGTGCGCGACGCGCTGACGGGCCGCTAGACGCGTTGCAGCGCAACGGCTTCGAGTGGCACCGGCCGGACGGCGCGGTGCGGGCGGCCGTGCTGGTGCTGTCGGGCTCGAGCGGACGGGTCGAGTCGGAGCGGGCCGCGCTCCTCGCCCGCCACGGCGCGCTCGCGCTGACGTGTCGCTGGTTCGGCGGCGCCGGGCAGCCGCCGGGCATCTGCGAGGTGCCGCTCGAGACCTTCACGAAGATGCTGGACGCGTTGCAGCAGAAGGCACCTGGTGTGCCGCTCGGGTTCGTCGGCACCTCGAAGACGGCGGAGGCCGCCGTGGCGGTGGCCGCTCGCGACCACCGGCTCGACGCCGTCGTGGCCCTCGCCCCCACGCACGTCGCGTGGGCGAACGTCGGCCCGGGCGCGGACGGCGTCACGCACCCCTACCGCTCGTCGTGGACCTGGCGGGGGCGCCCGCTGCCGTTCGTGCCCTACGACGACGACTGGACGCCGGGCCCCGAGCCGGTGTCGTACCGGGCCCTGTACGAGCGCAGCCTGGCGCGCGACCCCGGCGCGGTGTCGGCCGCCCTGCTGCACCCCGGCCCGGGGAGGCACCTGCTGGTGGCCGGCGGCGCCGACGCGCTGTGGCCCGCCCTGCCCAGCGCGCACGCGCTGCAGGCCCTGTGCCGCAAGGCCTCCGTCCCGGTCGAGGTCGTCAGCACCGCGACGGCAGGGCACCGGGTGGTGCTCCCCGGCGAGCGCCCGCTGCCACCGAACCCGGCCCGCGCCTTCGGCGGCGACGACGACGCCGACCGCGAGCTGGGCGCACTGGCCTGGCCGCGGGTGCTCGACACCCTTTCGCTCGACCGGACGCACCAGTAGGTTCCGGGCATGCGCCCCAACACCGTCGTCCGAGCCCTGGTCGTGCTGGCCACCACGGCCGCCCTGGCCGCTCCCCTGCAGGCGAGCGCCCACCCCCGCCACCACCCGAGGCCGGTGCCGACCCCCTCGTGGTCCGACACGGCCACCCCCGAGAGCGCCGCTCGGCTGCGCGGGCTCGCCCCGGTGAGCAGCCGCGTGGCCTGGGTGTCCGGCAGCCTCGGCACCGTGTGGCGCACCGTCGACGGCGGCCGGCACTGGCTCGACGTCTCGCCCGGCGGTGACGCGGCGGCGCTGGAGTTCCGCGACATCGAGGCCTGGGACAGCCGCAACGCGGTGATCATGGCCGCCGGCGAGGGCGAGGACTCGCGCTTCTACCGGACGTCGGACGGCGGCGCGCACTGGACGCTCACCTACACGAACACCGAGCCCACCGCGTTCTACGACTGCTTCTCGTTCTGGGACAAGCGGAACGGCCTGGCCATGAGCGACCCGGTCGACGGTCGCTGGCGGCTGCTGCGCACCACCGACGGCGGCCGCTCGTGGCGCGTCGCGAGCTCGGCCGGCATGCCGGCGACCCTGCCGGGCGAGGCGGGGTTCGCGGCCAGCGGCACCTGCCTGGTGACGAGCGGGCGCTCCGACGTCTGGCTCGCCGGTGGCGGCACCGCGTCGCGGGTGTGGCGCAGCAGCGACCGGGGCCGCACGTGGCGCGTCACCGCGACGTCGATCCCGGCCGACCCGGCGGGGGCCGGCATCTTCTCGTTGGCCGTGCGCGGCAAGCGGTCGCTGGTCGCCGTGGGCGGCAACTTCAACACCCCCGAGGTGGGCACGGACTTCTCGGCGGTGTCGACCGACGGCGGACGCCGGTTCCGGTCCGGCGGCGACCTGGGCGGCTACCGCTCGGGCTCGGCGTGGCTGCCCCGGCGCCTCGGCCGCGCCGCGGTCGTCGCCGTGGGTCCGACGGGCAGCGACCTGTCGCGCGACGGCGGCCGCTCGTGGACGACGTTCGACACCAGCAGCCTCGACAGCGTCGAGACCACCCGCGACGGCGCCGTCTGGGCCTCGGGCGCGGCGGGTCGCGTGGCGGTGCTGCGCACCCGCTGACCACCGCACGACGAGGGGCCCGGGACGCCTGCCCCGGGCCCCTCGTCGTCCGTCGTCGTCCTAGCGGTTGACGGACTCCGGCTCGCGCGGCGCGTCGTCCGCGGCCGCGGGGCCGGCGGGCGCGCCCTGCGGCACGAAGTCGCGCTGGCGGATCAGCAGCAGGCTGGTGATCGCCGCACCGACGGCCACGAACGCCGCGAGCAGCAGGATGCGGTTCAGGCCGTCGACGAAGGCGGTCTGCCCGGCCTGCTGCGCCACCGCCCGCGCCTGCTGCGGGATCTGCCCCACGACCTGGCGCAGCGCCCCGCTGGAGACGGCGCCCGCCAGCTGCTCGGACCGGCCGGCGAGCGGGGTCGAGGCCAGCGACGTCTGCAGCGACGAGGCGATGTGCGACGAGAACACCGTGCCGAGCGTGGCGATGCCGGTGGCGATGCCGACCTGGCGGAACGTCGAGCTGGCCCCCGAGGCCATGCCGGACCGCTGCGGCGGCACGACCCCGACCGCGGTCGACGCGAGCGGCACGTTGATCAGGCCGGTGCCCACGCCGGCCACCAGCAGCCCCGGCAGCAGGTGGGTCCACTCGGTGGTGGTGCCGATGCCGCGCATCAGCAGCAGCCCGGCGGCGACCAGCAGGAACCCGGGGCCGATGAGCGCCTTGGTCGGCACGTGCGACGTGAGCCGCCCGGCGACGATCGCCGTCAGGAACACCACGCCGGAGAACGGCAGCGTGCGCAGGCCGGTCTGCAGCGGCGTGTAGCCGAGCAGGCCCTGCAGGTAGATCACGATGTAGGTCAGCACCGAGAACATCGACGCCGAGATGCCGATCGCCGCGAGCAGCCCGCCGGTGAAGGTCGGCACCCGCAGCAGGCGGAGGTCGAACATCGGGTGCCGGCCGCGCAGCTGCGCCAGCACGAACAGCGCGAGCAGCACCGGGGCGGCCACCAGGCAGGCGACGACCAGCGGCGACGACCAGCCGTCGCCGCTGCTGCGGATCAGGCCCAGCACCAGCGCCGTCAGTGCCAGGCTGAAGGTCACGAACCCCACGAGGTCGGGGCGGCTGGCCCGCTCGTCGCGCGACTCGTCGACCCCGCGCAGCGTCACGATCAGCGCGCCGATGCCGATCGGGATGTTCACGAAGAAGATCAGCGGCCACGACCCGACGCTGATCAGGGCGCCGCCCACGACGGGGCCGGCGGCGGTCGCCAGACCGGTGACGCCGCCGAAGACCCCGAACGCCACGCCCCGCTCACGGCCGGAGAACGCGTTCGCCAGCAGCGACAGGCCGGTGGCGAACATGATCGCGCCGCCGACGCCCTGCCCGGCGCGGGCCAGCGAGAGCGTGAGCACGCTGTCGGACAGCCCGCACGCCAACGACCCCAGCGTGAAGACCACGATGCCCGCGGCGTACACCCTGCGGCGTCCGAGCAGGTCGGCGACGGAGCCGGCGGTCAGCTGCAGCGCGGCCAGCGTGAGCGCGTACGCGTCGATCACCCACTGCAGACCGGACAGCGACGCGCCGAACGACTGCTGGATGTCGGGCAGCGCGACGTTCACGATCGTGATGTCGAGCAGCAGCATGAACAGTCCGGTGCAGACGGCGACGAGCGTCCACCACTTGCGAGCCAACGGGTCCTCCGAGATCAGGGCAGGGACGTGCCGGTCAAGGCTGCGGCCTCAGGGTCCCGGGCGCACCCGGGAGCGCTGCCCGAGCGCGTCGGCGACCGCCGCCCGCAGCGCCTCGTGCAGCCCGCGCTGGGTGTCGCGGGGCACCTGCACGCCCACGACGTGCGTGCCGGACGGCGGCTCGGCGACCGCGGCGGCCAGCTCGACCGGGGTCGTGGCCGCGGTCCAGCGGGCGCCCAGCGCCCGGCACACCGCCGCCAGGTCGAGCCCGAGCGGCGTGCCGAAGACCCGGTCGAACGCCTGCACGTGCTGCGGCGCACCGGGTTCGAGCAGCCCGAAGATGCCGCCGCCGTCGTCGTCGACCAGCACCACCGTCAGGTCGGGACGCCGCTCCAGCGGTCCGCTGACCAGCCCGGCGAGGTCGTGCACCAGTGTCAGGTCGCCGACCAGCGCGTAGGTGGGACGCGACGACGCCAGCGCCAGCCCCGCGGCGGTCGACACGTTGCCGTCGATGCCGGCCAGGCCGCGGTTGGCCACCACCTCGACGGGCGCCGACCCGGCCGCGACGTCGAGCTCGCGCACCGCGTTCGACGAGCCCGCGAGCAGCTGCGCCCCGGGCGGCAGCGCGTCGACGAGGTGCGCCGCGACCGCCGTGCCGGAGGGCCACGACGTCTCGACCGCCCGCCGCACGAGGGGCGCCACGACGTCCGCCGCGTCGCGCCAGGCAGCCGGCCACGCGTCGTCGACCTGCGCCGGACCGTCGGCTGACAGCACCGCGAACGGGTGCACGGCACGGGCGCGGCCGCTCGGGTCGGGCCACGGCCCGGGCCCGGCCACCAGCTCGACGTCGACCGCGGGGTCGCGCAGCAGCTGCGCCACCGGTCGCGACAGGGTCGGCCGGCCGACGACGAGCACGCGGTCGGGCCGGTGCGCGGTCAGCCAGCCGGCGGC